>CALISK010000236.1 GCA_938041625.1 uncultured Tenacibaculum sp.
TGAAAACTTCTCTAATCCTTTTGATAAAAAAAATACTTTTTTCATTATTGTAAATTTTATTTGATTGCCTACTCTAAATTGAAAATCACAATATAAATAGTTACATTTTCGGCTTCCTGTTAATACATATCGACACAAAAAACTCAACTGATATTAAATAAATTGTGGTTTATTTAAAAAGTGTATCAGCACTTTTTAAAAGATGAAATCACTGCAGTTTATTTTGATTTATCTACGATATCAAACTTAAAAAATAAAGAGTTAAAATTCTTCCTTTTGAAGGGAGACAAATAAGGAGACATTCTATCAAACTTAGTAAAAACGCTAGTTACAGATATTCAAAACCAACTAAAAACCTGACAAATAACCAGATAATGAAAGTGTATTATTCACATTCATTTTTTTTCGAACCCGCTGTTTTGCTTTTTTAACACTGCTTTCAACGATGTATAACATTGTAGATATCTCTTTTTGAGTAAATCCTATTTTCACTAAAATAAGTAAACGTAATTCAGTTTTAGAAAGATTCGAATGGACTTTAAGTAAGTTTGATAAAAAATTAGGGTTCAATTCTTGATATTTATTTTTAAAGCTAATCCACTCCTCTTTATTTGTTAAATTATATTCTAACAATTTAAATATACTTAGTAGGTCTGTTTTTTTAAATTGGGCATTATTAATTTTTATCAATTGTAGTTTAAGTTCTTCATTTGTATACTTTAAAGCAATTTGTTGTTGCTCATACTCTTGAACTTTTTTGATATTTCTCTTTAAAATAAGAGCAGTTGTATATGTAAAAATAACAAACTCAAGAGTTGTTCCTATCTTGAAAAACACTTTTCCTGTAACTTCTGTTGTTAAATAAATATTCATAATACCTATTAAAACAAATGCTAGAACTACAGACATTGCCAAAACATAATATTTTGTTTCGCTTCTTTTCCTTGAAATCACAATCATGTTAATTAATAAAATTAACCACCCAAAACCAAAAAAGAATTCAACAACATGTATTTCTCCCACCTTATCGATACAGAAAAAAAATTGATATAAGGATGTTGTTATAATTACAAACAAAGTGTATTTTTTAAGAAAAGAATAAAATTTAGGTTTTGTTTTTTTTATATTTAAAAAGGTAGCACTAAACATCATTAAGCTAAAAACCAAACACCTAAACAAAACAAATACAATATGCTCAGCAATATTAATAGGTATTCCTATCCCGTATAAGTAACCATCAAATCCTACATAAAAAAAGCCTGTAGAAACGATATACAACACATACATGAAATAAACTTTTCTTTTAAAAACTTTCCAGTAAAAGACATTAATCAAAAAAATAATAAACAACACCCCATAAAAAAAAATATTCTTTATCGTTTCTAAATTCATTATTTTAATAAATTGATTTAACGATACTATAGATGGAGTTGCTCTTACCACCCTACCGCAACTTGTTGTATGAAGAAACACTGTTTTTTCTTGATGTGGATTTAATATAATTTTAAAATTTGGTTTTGTAAAATTAAAAGTCCTACTGTCTTTATATTTCACATCCTTAATTTTATCTAGAAATAGTTTGTCTTTAGTTTCATTTAACTTAAAAAGATCATAATTCCAGTTTATTCGGTCATTATTTTGAATTACAATTTCTTTCTTTTCATTTCCAATGTTCTTTAATTTAATTTCTATCCATATTGCACCCTTAAAAAAAGGGAAATTTAAATTCTTTAAACCTTCAAATGGAATTTCTTTAAACTCTTTTATTGAATATTCATTGATTTTATCTACATAAGATTTATAAGTAAATTTAATCTCTTGTAATTCTTTTACTTCATTTTTTGAACAACTAAAAATTGTCGTCATAAATAAAATTAAAGCTATTAATTCATATAATTTGTGGTTAATTAAGATCGAGGGCATCTTTATAGTTTTTATTCAAAAGAAGCTAATCTAAAAAAAAACGCTTACAAAACACTCTTTTAAAACCTTTTATCCTAACCAACCCTCTCTATCTAAACTTCTATATTGAATTGCTTCGGCTATATGATTCGATTCAAGTTCATTCGAATTGCCTAAATCAGCAATAGTTCTACTCACTTTTAAAATTCTATCATAAGCTCTAGCAGATAAATTCAATTTTTCCATTGCATTCTTTAGCAAATTTTTACTTTCTTCATTCAGTTTACAATATTTTTTTATTTGCTTAACATTCATTTGAGCATTATAGTGTACACTTTCTGCATCTTTAAACCTAATAGACTGAAGTTCTCTAGCTTGCGTCACTCTTTCTCTAATTGTTATACTACTTTCTCCTTTTATATCTTCAGATAATTTATCAAAAGGTACTGGTGTTACTTCTATATGAATATCTATTCTATCTAATAAAGGTCCTGATATTTTACTTAAATAACGTTGCATTTCTGCTGGCGATGATGTTACAGGACTATTTCCATCATTAAAATAGCCTGAAGGACTAGGGTTCATACTTGCAACCAACATAAAACTACTTGGATAGTTTACAGTAAATCTTGCTCTAGAAATAGTAACCTCTCTATCTTCCAAGGGCTGTCTCATTACTTCCAATACAGATCGTTTAAATTCTGGTAATTCATCTAAAAATAATACTCCATTATGAGCCAAAGATATTTCGCCAGGTTGTGGATATTGCCCTCCACCTACTAAAGCTACATCTGACACAGTATGATGAGGTGATCTAAATGGTCGCATACACATTAATCCAGCACTTTTAACTTTACCTACTACAGAATGAATTTTTGTTGTTTCTAAAGCTTCATGAAGTGTCATTGGTGGTAATATAGAAGGTAATCGTTTAGCCAACATTGTTTTTCCAGATCCAGGAGGGCCTATTAGAATGATATTATGACCTCCAGCCGCTGCAATTTCCATACATCTTTTTATTGATTCTTGTCCTTTAACATCTGAAAAATCAAATTCTGGAAAATTAACGTGCTTACTAAACTCCTTCCTTGTATCTATAATAGTAGGAGTTAGTTTTTCTTTTCTATTAAAATGATTAATAACCTCCATTATATTATTAACTCCATAAATATTTACATCATTAACAATAGCAGCTTCTTTAGCATTCTCTTTAGGTAAAATGAAATGTTTAAAGCCATCTTCTTTAGCCTTAACTGCAATCGGTAATGCTCCTTTTATCGGTTGTAGGCTGCCATCTAAAGATAACTCTCCCATAATAATATATTCTTCTATATTCTCTGATTGAATTTGTTTTGAAGCCGCCAATATTCCTATTGCTAAAGTTAAATCATAAGCCGCACCTTCTTTTCTAATATCTGCCGGTGCCATGTTAATGATTATCTTCTTACCTGGTAACTTAAAATTATTATTATTTAAAGCAGCCGAAATTCTATAAGAACTTTCTCTTACAGCATTATCTGGCAAACCCACCAAATGATAACCAATACCTTTATCTATATTTACTTCAACAATTATTGTGGTAGCGTCTACTCCAAACACAGTAGATCCATGAACTTTTACTAGCATATTTTTACTTTTTCTTAACACAAAAGTACTAATTTAGAATCTTTTAAAAGTAAAAGAAAATTATAATAAAACTTCATCATAAAAAAACAGCTTAGAAATGATTTCCAAACTGTTTATAATTTTAAATTTTACTTCTTTTAATATATCAATAAGTTATACTATTCTATCTTCTACCTCTAACAACTCTTGATCTTGAAGTAGTATTTCTTTTTGATCTGTTATAAGTACCTCTTTTCGCTATACTTGTATTCGATCTCGATGTTTTCTTTCTGCTATTGTATCGACTATTTTGATTCGTTGTTTTACTAACAGAACGATTTCTTGAATAACCTCTTGTTTTTTGAGTTTGTTTATTTCTAGCAGTTCTGTTATATATTGGTGCTCTACTTTTCGATCTATTAACTATAGTATTTCTAC
>CALISK010000237.1 GCA_938041625.1 uncultured Tenacibaculum sp.
AGGAAAATAAACATACCCTCTACCTTTAGGATTGTGACCAACAAATTCTTTTGTTTCTAAAATTCTAATAATCGTAGAAACCGTATTATAAGCTGGCTTTGGCTCTGGAAGTTTTTCTATTACTTCTTTAACAGAGGCTTCATTTAATTGCCATAATACTTGCATTATTTGCTCTTCTGCTTTTGTTAATTGTTTAGCCATTTTCTATTATTTTAAATTATTCACCTCTACAAATATAACTAAAAAGTTAGTTTAAACTAATTTTTTAGTTAATAAAACAACATAACGAGGATTCATAGGTTAGTTTATTTGGTTATTCTTCCTATTCCATTTAGTACTCTGATGGAGTTTTAATTAGCAAATATTATGTGATAATAATATGAAAAACTCTATAAGAGCTTCTTTTGGTATTCTTCTTCGTTTCTTAACTTTAGTGATTATTAAACTTTACGTAGTAGCAATTTATTTTATTCACTTGGAAATATGAGAACTTAGTCGTTATATATTCATTTAAAACTGTTGTAAATAAAAAAAAGCAACCCATTTCGGGAAGCTTTCCATTGGTTAACAAAACCTTTGGCAATTTCTTGCCAACAACACAACTAAACGCTGTTTAAAATTAAACAGCCGACAAATATACAAGCTTTTTTTAAATATACAACATAAAATAATTTTATTTTCTAAAATCCTATTCAAAAGTTGATTGTTTAATCATTCAATTGATTGTATCTTTGCGCCTTTAATTTCAATTATCTAAAAATAATAGCAATGCAATTATCAGAACAAGAAATTGTACGTAGAGAAAAACTTACCAAGTTACGTGAATTGGGTATTAATCCATATCCAGCAGATTTATTTCCTCTAGACAGTAATTCTAAAGACATTAAAGAAAACTTTAAGGAAGGAAAAAAAGTGATTATTGCTGGTAGATTAATGTCGAAGAAGATACAAGGAAAAGCTTCTTTTGCAAAATTGCAAGATGGTGAAGGACGAATTCAAATATACTTTAATAGAGATGAAATTTGTCCTGGAGAAGATAAAATGAAATACAATGAACTCTTTAAAAAACTACTCGACCTAGGAGATTTTATAGGTATTGAGGGAGAGTTATTTACTACACAAGTAGGTGAGAAAACTGTAATGGTAAAAGACTTTAAATTATTAAGTAAGGCTTTAAAACCATTGCCGTTACCAAAAATAGATGGAGAAGGAAATGTATTTGATGCTTTTACAGATCCTGAAATGCGTTACCGTCAACGTTACGCAGATTTAGTTGTAAATCCGCATGTTAAAGAAGTTTTTGTAAAACGCACAAAACTATTTACAGCAATGCGTCAATTTTTTAATGATGCAGGTTATTTTGAAGTAGAAACTCCAATTTTACAACCTATTGCGGGTGGCGCTTCTGCAAGACCATTTATTACCCATCATAATTCATTAGACATTCCTTTATATATGAGAATTGCGAATGAGTTGTATTTAAAACGTTTAATCGTTGGTGGTTTTGATGGTGTATATGAGTTTTCTAAAAATTTCCGTAATGAAGGAATGGACAGAACTCATAATCCAGAATTTACAGCAATGGAAATTTATGTAGCTTACAAAGACTACAATTGGATGATGGAGTTTACTGAAAAATTATTAGAGCATTGCGCTTTAGCCGTAAACGGTACTACAGAAGCTACTTTTGGAGAACATCATATAGATTTTAAAGCTCCGTATGCACGTGTTACTATGGCTGATTCTATAAAACATTTTACTGGTTTTGATATTAATGGTAAAACGGAAGAAGAGTTATTTGATGCTGCAAAAGGTATGGGGATTGCTGTTGACAAAACCATGGGGAAAGGAAAATTAATTGATGAAATGTTTGGTGAAAAATGTGAAGGAAATTACATTCAGCCAACTTTTATTACTGACTATCCTAAAGAAATGTCTCCTTTATGTAAAGAACATAGAGATAACCCTGAATTAACTGAACGTTTTGAATTAATGGTTTGTGGTAAAGAAATTGCCAATGCTTATTCAGAATTAAATGATCCTATAGATCAACGTGAGCGTTTTGAAGCACAATTAAAATTAGCTGCTAGAGGTGATGATGAAGCTAGTGAATTTATAGATCACGATTTTTTACGTGCTTTAGAATATGGTATGCCTCCTACTTCTGGTTTAGGTATTGGTATGGATCGTTTAATTATGTATTTAACTAATAATCCATCTATTCAAGAAGTGCTATTCTTCCCTCAAATGAGGCCAGAAAAAAAAGCTCCTTCTGTTACTTTAAATGAGGATGAAAAGGCATTATTAGCTTTAATTGAAAAAGTAGAGAAGATTGATTTAAATGAATTAAAAACTCAATCGGGATTAAGTAATAAAAAATGGGATAAAACGATTAAAGGTTTAACAAAAAACAATCTTGCAAAAGTTAACAAAACGGATGAAGGTTTGTTTGTAGAATTTGTTTAAACGCTATCTTTTTATAAAATTCAAAAAAAAATCAACACATAAATTTATGTGTTGATTTTTTATTTATACCCATCAATTGTCCATTTAAAAGAATCTTCATTTAATGGTAATTTAGAAATATCTATTGGTGTTGCTTTAATATTTAAAGAACTTCCGAAAAAATCTCCTTCTATATAAAAAACGCCTTCTTTATTTTTAAATGATAATATTGAAGTCCTATCATTATTCGTTAACAACAATGTTTCTTCATTTAATTCCATTTTAAAACTATATAGCTCATCATTTTTATCTTGAATAATAAAATAAGGATCTGAATGAATAAAAAATCGTTTATACACTTCATTATTCTTAATTTCATATGCTCCATAAAACAATGGTTTTGCAGTAGTATCTCCATTAAAGCTATTCGTTGTTACGTACGGATATAATCCTTCTAGTAGTATTACTGAAATTAAAACTGACTTAATTACAACATGTTTAAATCTATGTTTTTTTGAAATTGGAAATGATATTGGATTAATCTTGGTTACTTCTTGTTTAATAAAAAACAAATACAACTTTTTAATATTAGAATAACTCACTAACAAAAAAAGAAACAATAAAAATAAACTTTGAATTTTCACATTAATATCAAAAGAAAAATTCACCAAAACAATATTTAAACACATTCCTATTCCTAAAAAACAAACTAGTACTCGAGTTTTTTTAAACCATAACAAAACTGCTATAGTTATCTCTATTAAACCAGTAATTGTGTTATATAGTTTAGAACTTCCAATAGATGTCCAGTATAAAAAATCTTTTGTCAAATATCCGACAGGCGTATATAATGTATTGGGATGCGCATCATAAAATTGATACTTAAATAGTTTACTAAATCCATAAATTGAAAACTGTAAAGACAGGTAATAACAAACCCCCACTATAAAAAAAGCTATAAATTCTTTATCAAAAGTATTTCTTTTCCTTTTAAACAAAAACAATAAAGAAGAAACTCCTAAAGAAATTATAAAAACAACAATTATATTAAGATATAAACCTGCAGCATCTGAATAAAATTTTAAAGTATATTCTTTAGTGTTATCTAAAAAAAAAGAAGCAATTATTTTAACTATCTTTTCAAAAAAGGAAGTTAAAAAGTTTATTTTTATAATGTTATATTCGAAAGAGAAACTTAAAATAAAAAGTATTGTAAAAATAACAAATACTCTTTTTATCAGTTTTTTAAATAGTAACAAATGTATTTTTAGTTTTTAAAGATAAAAAAATGAGACATATTATATACATATTCTTTTTCTTTTTGATTCATAGCAGTCTTGCTCAAACCAAATTAATCAATCATAAAAGTCATAGTGGTACCAACAAAACATTTAACCCACATATTGTAAATGGAAACTTTGGTGAAGTCTCTATAAAAGAAATAGAAATCCTTAAAAATAAGAAATCTAATTACAGTCTTACTCGTGCAGAAAGATTTGGAACTTTAATTTACGTTTTAAAAAAGATTCTTATTAAAAAAAATAAAAAATCTTTAGATTATTTTGATATTATAATTATAAAACCATCTAATCAAAACGAAAAATTTATTCAATCTTTAGAAAAAAAATTAACTAAAAAGCTATATGTTCATATAGAAATAGAGCAAACGCTTGAAAATAAAAAGTTTATTAAATCTTTAGAGAGACTAATAATCAAAAGGTTGAAAGAATTTAGAGCTATCGAAAAAAAATAGTCTCCATTTATTATATCTGTAAATAAATTGAAATCATGAAAAAATCACTATTTATTATTTTACTCTTTTTTACTTACTACAGTAAAGCACAAACTAAATTAATCAATCATAAAAGTCATAGTGGTACTAACAAAACATTTAATCCACATAAGGTAGAGGGTAATTTTGGTTTATTTCCTATAAAAACAGAGATCCTTAAAAATAAAATATCAAAATACAGTCTTATTAAAAAAATGGGACCAACTATGCACGGGCAAGTTTTGTATATTTTACATAAAAAAAACGATCTTAAAGACATAAATACTGTTTTTAAATCAATTATAAGTATCTCTAATGTCGATTCTGATACTGTTTTTAACAAAAAAATAGAAACATTACTTATTGAAAAACTAAAAAAGTATAGGGAAATAGAAAAAATAAAGGATTAATTATCTACTTTTCTCTATCTCTATTTTAACAACAATCATTTTTCCCTCAATAAAAATAAGCATACACTCATTACTGCTTTTTTTCAAAAATTAAAAAACTTAATTTTGACATCATCAAATTTTATTAAAATGAAAGCCTTATTTTTTTTTATCCTATCAAGCATCAATATTTTTTCACAGCAACAAGTAACTTCAAAAATTAACGATGTCGTCGTTTTTAAAAGAAATGCTCAAATAACTAGAAACGCTTCTTTTAATACTATTTCTGGTACTCAAGAAATTATTCTTACAGGTATTTCTACACAAATACAACCTTCTAGTTTACAAATACAATTTGACGATTCTAATTCTATTTTATTATCTGCGAAATACGAGAAGAACCATTTATTACCTAAAGTAACTAATAAAAAAACAGCTGCTCTAGAAAAAAAACTAGCAGATTTAGAAGATAACTTTGAGTGGCTTAGTGATCAAAAAAATAGTTTAAAAGGAGTTGAAAGTATTCTTAATAAAAATCAAGATTTAGGTGGAGCTAATTCTAGTTTTACTCCTAAACAAGTTATCTTATTAAGTGACCTTTATCAAAAGAAATTTTTAGAAACAAAAAAGGCTTTAAGAATTTTAGAAAAAAAAATGACTCCAATAGAAGAAGATATTGAGAAGATAAAAAAACAATTAAAAGAAATTAATGCTAAAAGTAAAAGACCTAGCGGTAATATTATACTTAGAATATCTTCAAAACAAACAAAACCTATTCGTATAAAGTGTAAATACATTGTTAATAATGCGGGTTGGTATCCTACTTACG
>CALISK010000238.1 GCA_938041625.1 uncultured Tenacibaculum sp.
AAAACTTACGTTATTATAATTACTAAAGTTTGGTTACTTTTACCTAACTAAATTACTGATTTATGAGCACTCTTATAGAGAAAACGGAAAATTTTGTAGTAAACTTATTGAATGAAGAATTGAATACAAAATTTGTATATCATGGATTGTCTCATACTTTTAGAGTGGTAGAAAAAGCAAAAGAGTTAGCAGAAGAAAGTAAATTAGAAGAAGAGAATAAAGAAATTTTATTAATAGCAGCTTGGTTTCATGATACTGGCTTTACTGTGAATCCAAAGAAACATGAGGATGAGAGTGTTAATATTGCTGTTGATTTTTTGAAATTAAATGAAGTGTCTAACGAATTTATAGAAAAAGTAAAAGCTATAATCTTGTCTACTAAAATGGGAATAGCACCTACTGGTAAGCTAGAAAAAATGCTTAAGGATGCAGATTGTTCTCATTTAGGAAGTAAAAACTATTTAGAGTTTTCGCAGTTATTACATAAAGAAACAGAGCTTGTAGGAAAAGAGAAGGTTTCTGAGATAAATTGGATTAAAAAAAACATTGATTTTTTAACAAATAATCACCGTTTTTATACAAATGTAGCTATTAAAAAATGGGAGAAACAAAAATCGAAAAATTTAGCACAGCTTATTAAGTCTGAAAAAAAAGTAAAAGAAGAAAATAAAAAAACAGCTCAAAAGAAAGAAGAATTTCAGCTTAAAAAAGATAAAGTTGATTTACCAGAGAGAGGTATTGAAACCATGTTTAGAGTAGCATTAAGAAATCATATAACATTAAGTGATATAGCAGATACAAAAGCGAATATATTACTTTCTGTAAATGCTATTATTATTTCAATGGCTTTGTCTACTTTAATTCCAAAGTTAGACAATCCTTCTAATGGGTACTTAATTTGGCCTACCATATTATTTGTTGGTTTTACGGTAATATCTATGGTGTTATCAATTTTAGCAACAAGACCCAATGTAACAGAAGGAAAATTTTCAAAGGAAGATATTGCTAATAAGAAAGTGAACTTAATTTTCTTTGGTAATTTTCATAAAATGAGTTTACCAGAATTTGAATGGGGTATGAGTGAAATGATGAAGGATAGAGATTATTTATACGGATCTTTAACGAAAGACTTGTACTTTTTAGGTTTGGTACTTAATAGAAAATACAAACTATTACGTACTACTTACACTGTTTTTATGATTGGTATTATTGTAAGTGTTGCTGCTTTTGCAATTGCTTTTAAGAATCAAGTTTCTTCTTCAGAAATAAGTACTGCGGTTAGTAGTATATTTTAATATAAAATCATGTTTTTTTAAGAATAGGAAAAACACCCTTTTTTAATGAAAATGAATTGAGAGGTTCATGAAAATATTGTCAGCTTAAAAAAAAGACATATATTTAAAACCCTACATCACAGTTGAATATATAACTCTAACCCCCGTATGAGAAAAATTATTATTTTATTAGGTGCTGTTTTTTTATCATTTTCTATATTCTCACAAACTAAAGAAGATTATAAAAGCACCCTAAACTTCGTTAAAGAAGCCTTTAATAAAAAAGAAGGTTCTCTAATTTATCAAAAATTTAGTTCAAACTTAAAAAAAGAACTTCAAGAAATTTCTTTCAAAAAAATGATTGATAGTTTACATGGTAATAAAGGCAAAATGTCTAGCTATGAGTTAATCATGGAAGAAGAGAAAGAAAAAAATTACTTGGTTGAATTTGATAATGGAACCATGTTAATTTTAATTCACTTATCTCCAAAAGGAGAAATATCATTATTTAATATAAAAGATTACTAAAATAATAATTCGTTATTTAATTATAAAGCCAATTATTTAAAATTGACTTTATTGTTTGGCTTTTAAAAATAAGCTGTAGTCTTTTTATAAAAACAAAAATTCTTAATGTAAATAAAATATTAATTATGAAGAAATTAAAGAAAAACATATTCACTTTAACTTTATTTTTTGCCATACTCTTATCATACTCTCAGAATAGTAAATACGGAACATTATCATTTAATAAGGCAGTTAATATTTCTGGAAAACAAAGAATGCTTACTCAAAAAATGGGTAAAATATATTTGTATTTACTAAATAATCCTAGTGATTTTAAGGCAAAAAAAGATTTGAAAATCACAAAAATAATCTTTGAAAAACAAAATTTAATCTTAGATAAAAATACAAGTTCCTCTTTAACAAAAAGTAGATTAAAAGATGTTAAAAATACTTGGGGTAAATATAAAGAATTCTTAGGGTCTGTTCCGAATAAAGAGGATGCTGTTAAAATTATAAATACAAATTCTACAATTTTAAAATATGCAAATAATGTAGTAAATACAATAATTTTAGAGTCTAAAAGAAATGATTCTCTTGAATCTGATCTTACTGAAGAAGATTCAGAATTGAAAGAAATTATAAACAAAGCTGGTAGGCAAAGAATGTTGTCGCAAAGATTAGGGTTGTACTATTTTGCTAATAAACCAGGTTTAAAAAACAGCAATACAGAAAATAAGTTACGTGTTGTTTTTAAAGAGTTAGATGATGTGTTAAATGACTTGTTAGTTTCAAGTTTTAATAATGATAGAATTGATGAAGCTCTTGGAGATGTCTTGGAGCGTTGGGAAACTATAAAAAATAATAAAGATCGATTCCTTAAGCAAGGTTATAAAGATACTGAGGTTTATAAGTTAAGTAATAGTTTAACAAAGTCTTTTAATAGAATAACGAATTTATACGAAAAAGTAAAAATAGAGTAAAACAATATTTTGGTTTAAAGTATGTATAATTTAACAAAGATTCGTAAGCTATATGAAAGATAAATTATTATTAATTTTTTTTATTTTACTATTTGTAATAAGTACAAAAGCTCAGCAATTAACTATTGACGCAGATTATAGAGCTAGAGGAGAATATTCTCACGGATTTGGTACACTTATAAGTAATGATAATGATGGAGGCCTTTTTGTACAACAAAGAGCAAGGTTGAAGTTTGGATATTCTGACAAAAAAATAGCTGCTTTTATTAGTTTTCAAGATGTAAGTGTTTGGGGAGATGAACCTCAAATTACAGCTAAAGACAATACAAATAGTTTTTCATTAGCTCAAGCTTGGGTAAAGCTTATGGCTTCTGATTCATGGACTATAAAGGCTGGAAGGCAGATATTGGCATATGATGATCAACGTATTTTTGGAGGCTTAGATTGGGCTATGCAAGGTCGATTTCATGATGCATTATTGGTGAAATATACCAAAGGAAATTTTAAAATGGACATAGGAATGGCATTTAATCAAAATGGAATTTCTAGGGTAAATACATTATTTGATCCGAATAATGGAGGAAATGCTAGAGGTGTTTTTGATTATAAGGTAATGGCGTATTTATGGTTGCATAAAAATTGGAAGATTGTTTCAGGAAGTTTACTTTTTGTAAATAATACGTATCAAAATTTACAAGGAGAAATTCCTGTTGAAGGAAATGTGAACAGGCAAACACTTGGTGCACATTTTAAAATAAGTCCAACTAAAAAATTGAAGTTTTTGGTAAATCTATATGCTCAAACAGGTAAGTTTTCAAAGAGTATAGATTTAACAGCATATAATTCATTACTTGAAATAAATTATAAACCGAAAAAAACTCTTTTTGGAGTAGGTTATGAAATTTTAAGTG
>CALISK010000239.1 GCA_938041625.1 uncultured Tenacibaculum sp.
AACCATTGCCAAACTTGAGTTCTTGAAATTTCTGCTGTTGCTGCGTCTTCCATTAAATTGTATAACGCTGCCGCTCCATTACCAGACAACCAACTTTCTATATACAGAATTCCTACATTTATATTTTTTCGAATTCCACCTTCAGTTACAGTTCCTACAGGCAACTCTACTAATTGAGCTTCTGTAATATGTAAATCTTCACGCTTATTATCAATTTGATTTGCTTTTGGCATATTCTCATTAAAAACATCCATAGCTACTTTAACCAAAGCAGGATGTGCGACCCAAGTTCCGTCATGACCATTTTTAACCTCTTGCTCCTTGTCTTTTAAAACTTTGTTATAAGCTAATTCGTTTGCTTTTTCATCGTTTTTTACAGGAATTTGTGCTGCCATACCTCCCATTGCATGCACACCTCTTTTATGACAACGTTGCACCACTCTTTGTGAATACGCGCTCATAAAAGGAGAACTCATTGTTACCTGGTCTCTGTTAGGAACTAAAAACCCTTTATGGTTTCTAAACTTTTTAATGTATGAGAAAATATAATCCCAACGTCCACAATTTAACCCAGCCATATGGTCTTTCAATTCATAAATAATTTCATCTAACTGAAAACTTGCAGTTATTGTTTCTACCAATACCGTAGCTTTAATGGTATCTTGCGGAATATTTAAATAATTTTGCGCGAACACAAAAACTTCATTCCACCAACGAGCTTCTAAATAATGTTCTAATTTTGGTAAATAAAAATACGTTGAAGTACCTTGCTCTAATAATACTTTTATATTATGAAAGAAATACAATCCGAAATCTACTAAAGAACCCGACATCTCTTCCCCTCCTACTAATAAATGTCCTTCATTCAAATGCAAACCTCTTGGGCGCACTAATAAAACGGCTGTTTCTTCATTTAAATTATATGTTTTATCCTTCAATTCATTATAGTACGAAATCGTTTTCGTATTTGCGTCTAATAGATTAATTTGACCGTTTAACATATTTTCAAGCGTTGGTGAACTGCTATCTTCAAAATCTGCCATAAAGGTTTTTGCACCAGAGTTTAAAGCATTAATTACCATCTTTCTATCAACCGGACCTGTAATTTCTACTCTTCTATCTAACAAATCTTTTGGTAAAGGTTTACATACCCAACTTGAATTTCTAATCGACTCTGTTTCTTTCGGAAAAGACGGATAGTTACCGGCATCGAAATACGCCTGAGTCTTGACCCTTTCCCTTAGCAATTCTAATCGTTTCGAATTAAATTTTTTGTGTAACTCGACTAAAAAAGTTTTTGCTTCTGGTGTTAAAATTGATTGATAAGAACGTTCTTCAAACCCCTTACACTGAACTTCATTTAGAATTGCTTTTGTCTCCATTTTTCTCTTTTTAAAAAAATTACACTACAATGATATAAATTATTTTTGAACTCCACAAGCGAACGTTCGCTAAATAATCGAAAAATCTTTATTTTTTTATGTTCGCTAATATTCATAAATTTGATTTTATGATTATAGAAGACGAGTATATTCGATTAATTTTTGGATTAAAACTGAAACAAATAAGAACTGATAAAAATCTTTCTTTATTTGGTTTAGCAAAGCTTACAGGCTTATCTAAATCATATTTAAACGAAATAGAAAAAGGAAAGAAATATCCGAAAACTGATAAGATTGCCATACTTGCCGAAAGTTTGGAAGTACCATACGATCATTTAGTATCCTTAAAGCTTGATAAGAACTTAGCTCCTATTGGTGAAATATTACAGTCTAAGATTTTAAAAGAAATTCCGCTCGACTTATTTGGTATTAAAGAAAACAACTTAATAGACATTATTGCCAACGCACCTGCAAAGGTGAACGCCTTTATAAGTACCATTATTAAAATTTCACAGAATTATAATTTAACACGTGAAAGCTTTTTTTTAGCAGCGCTACGCTCTTACCAAGAAGCTCACAATAATTATTTTGATGATATTGAAGAAAGTGTTGAGAAATTCGCTAAATCATACCTAATTGATCTTTCAAAAAAAATAACTTCAAAAGATTTAGAAGAAATTTTAGTTGAAGAGTTTAATTATATTATAGATACAGAAGAGCTTGTTAAACATAAAAATTTGACCGATTTAAGAAATGTATATATTCCTAAAAAGAATACACTTCTTTTAAGTAATGAAATTTCTGAAGCTCAAAAAACCTTTATTTATACAAAGGAACTTGCTTATAATTTCTTAAAAATAGAAAATCGTTTATACACCTTTCCTTGGATAAAATTTAAAAGCTTTGATCAGGTTTTAAATAATTTTATAGCGTCCTATTTTGCAGGTGCCTTAATTATTCCTAAAAGAAATTTAACAGCTCAATTAAAAGAATTGTTTTCTCAAACCGATTGGCAACCTTTACGTTTACATAAAATAGTAAAGAGTTATAATTGTTCTGATGAAACTTTTTATCAACGTTTAACAAATATTTTACCTAAAGTATTTAATATTAAAAACTTATTCTTTTTACGTTTTACTCATAAAGAAGGTTCTACATCGTATCGTTTAAGCAAAGAATTACACATTACACAACAACAGGCTCCGCACGCAAACAGGAATCAAGAGCATTATTGTAGACGTTGGGTATCGTTAAAAACTATTCACGATTTTCAAAATTCTTCACAAGAAAAATCTTCTTCAGGAATTCAAATTTCTTCTTATGAAAATTCTTCTAATCAATACTTAGTATTATCTGCTGCTAATAAAGATCCTTTTAAAAAAGACATTTACAGAAGCATTAGTATAGGTATGTTACTTTCTCCACATTTAAAAAGAAAATTAAAATTCTTAAAAGAAGATACTTTTGAAAATCAATTAGTAGGTGTTACTTGCGAAAGCTGTACGGTTAAAAATTGTACTGAAAGAGTTGCTGAACCTTGGCGTTTACAAAAACAAGAACGCTATAAAGAAATTGAAGATACGGTGAAAAAAATTATGGATTCTTATTCATAATCTATATGAAGATGAAAAAAGAAATGTGCAATTATGACTAATGAAATATTATTAATCCCTGAAAAGAATGATACTGAACGTGATTTAGTAGCGAAAACATGGATACATAATAATGGGATTGTTATTAAAGTCAGTAAATTTTGGGAACCTCCACTACTAGATAGCTCTAAAAGAATAACCATATATGGTAATGATACTTTCTGTCTTGTTTTAGCAAAAATAATTGGGGTTCAATTAATTACTATTAAAGATGAGGTTTTAAGTGAATTAAGTTATAAATGGGTAAAAAGAGAGATTAAAATATTAAAGTTAAAAAATATAGACAACTCATTATTTCCTACTTTTATTAAACCTGTAAAACCAAAAACATTTACTTCTAAAGTTTATAACAACCATACAAATTTCATAAAAGAAACAAAAGGTATTGAACTTAATGAAAAGATAATTCAATCTAATATCATTCAAATTAACGATGAAGCAAGAGCTTTCATCTTAAATAATGAAATTTTAGACCTTGCTCTATACAAAG
>CALISK010000240.1 GCA_938041625.1 uncultured Tenacibaculum sp.
AATAATAAAGTAACTATTTTAATAGCTACCGATGTTGCTGCAAGAGGCATTGACATTAGTAAAGTAGATGCTGTTATTAATTTTGATTTACCTAATATTCCTGAAACCTATGTGCATCGAATTGGTAGAACAGGTAGAGCTGGAAAATCTGGAATCGCTTTTTCTTTATGTAGTGCAGATGAGACTACATACATTAAAGCTATTGAAGAAGTAATACAGCGAAAAATTCAAGTTATAAACGACCAACCTTTTCCATTAGCTAAGCCTAAACATGTAAAACAACCTAACACCATTAGCAAACATAAAAAAGGAAGAAAATCAACGAATTCTAAAAAGAATAAAAAACGTTGGTATTAAAAACAAACAACGAGTACTTTTAAACTTATCATAAAAAAAACCCAACGAAGTTAGCTTCGTTGGATTTTTCTATTTTAAAATGATTTATTCTAAGGTTCAGAAAAACAATTCTATTCTATTAAAACCTTTTTTACTGTAAAAACTTCATTTTGTTCAACTCTTATAAAATACAAACCAGCCTCTCCAAATAAAGCTCTCTCTAACTTCAAATTTTGCTTATCTGTTTCTATTTCATATGTCCTTTTTCCTTGTATATCGAGTATACTTATTTTTGACACTTTTGAATTCCCTAAAGAAACAGTTAAAAAACCTTCTTTTAATGGGTTTGGATAAAGAACAATAACATCTAACTTTTCTTTAATGTTAGTACTAGACTTAGCCGTAACACCAGCAGGTGTAGCTGCATCTATTTCTGCTAATTCTGATGTATCTCCTGCTGAACAAATTGCACGTATAACTAACGTATATTCTGTTCCAGCAGTTAACCCATCAATAGTTATTGGTGACAAATCCCCTGCTTTATACGCTACAGCAGCTGGGGTGTTTATATTTCCATTAAATTGACCTCTAGGCCAAGCTCTAACCTCATATGTATTTATTGCATTAAGTTTATTAAATGCCAATGTAATTGAAGTACCTGTAGTATCATTAACTCTTAAATTAGTGATATTTGCACCTACATTACAAGTTTCATCTGCACTAACAATTTTCCAATTTTGATTTACATTACCTGTATTAAATGGCCATAAATGCATTAGATTCCCATTATTCCTATCAACAACCTTATCACAATGTAAAGGTTGTAAAAAATAATCTTCTCCTACTTTCGTAATACTCCATTTTTGATGATTACTTTCAGCTGAAGTCCATGTTCCTAAATTAATATTAAGATTTTCTGTATTCTCATTTTTATTACAAGCAGCATAAGGCACTTCTAAAAACTCATTATTTCTTAAATTTTTAATCGTATAATAAGTACCTACTTTAGTAATTTGCCATTTTGCACTATCTCCTGAAGTATCTGCAGTATTTACAGTTCTTCCATTTGGGCTATTGATTTTTAAGTCTCCTGCTGGTGTTTCCATATAATACACTCCGTCTGCTAAATTCGCATCTGGTCTTGCAGTATCTCCTCCTGAATCTGGCGTAATACAAGACTCTCCTGGTAAACCATAGCAAATTCCTGTAGGTCCTTGATTAATATTCCAGTTTGGCCCTGGCACCCAATTATCACCTACTTCATAAGCTCCCACATCTGGAGACTTCCCTTTAAAACCATTTGTATACCCATTAATAACTCTACCAAAATCAACTGCTTTTGTTCCATTTTTCAATCTAAAATTATTCACATTAAAATTTTCAAAAGACGTTTGATCTACTAAATTATTTTGCTTGTTAGATTGAGGTTCCCAAGTCCCTTCTGTTTCCTGATTTCCTCCTTGGTCTGTTCTATATTTATCTGTAATATTATTCCATACCTTAACATTCGTAAACTTAGTACCTGCTTTATGCCAAGCTCCCATAGTACCTCCTTTAGCTTTCACTAATGTGTTGTTGAAAATATCTATATCTTTTCCATCCCAATTAATTTGGATGTTTGTCCATTCTACATTCCATACTACATTTCGATATACACGAACATTTTCTGCATCGTTATCTAAATAAATTCCTGCTGCCTTTTTTAATTTACCTCTACCTTCTGCATCGTGGAACCAGTTGTGATGAATATCCATATTCAAACCTTTATTAATAGTGTAAATTAAAGCACAATCATCGGCTATAAGATTACTATGAGAGATATCATTCCAAGCTACTTCTGAGTTTTTATTAACTATTTGAATACCATCTCTTCCTCCACGAGTAATATTATTACGTAAAATCTTTGTATTTCTTCCTCCTCTTGCCATTATTGGTGCATCATAAGAACCTAAAAAATCAAAATCATGAATATAATTATTTCTAATTATAGTAGCATTACCAGCATCCCAAACTCCTGTAGCATCTCCAAAACCTATTTCAGAATTTTCTATAATTGTATTTACTGAACCTCCTTTAACATCTACTGCATTAATACCAGAATTAAAGTTAGGAGTAATCCCTCTTGTCATACATCCATATAAAACCTTAACTCCTTTCAATTTATTACCTGTTCCTTTAATAAGAACATTTCCTCCAAATAATGCAAGATTTTCAATATGAACATAATTACGACCTTGTAAGTCGGCTGTAACTCTTCTTCTTGCCATTTTTACTTCTCCATTTTTGGGCTTTGTTCCTCCTGGTAGTTGTAGAAAAAGAGTTTTTGTTTTAGTATCAAAAAACCATTCATTTTGATAATCTAAGGCTTCTTTTATTCCTTCTAAATAGTAATCTCCAAAATCTCCTGGAGGATGTGCACCTACAATCCAATTTTGATCTTTAACAGCATCAAAATTTACTCTTCCTGAAGATTGACTTTTTATCCATGCTCTCCAGGTAGTCCATCCAGATCCTGGACGATCTCCATAAAACATAATAGACCCTCCATTTGACCATTTCCAATTTGGAATTTCTCTATCTGTTAAAAAGGCATTTCTAGATACTTGATCTTGACTTCCTCCATCATTACGTAATGAATTCAATGTAAAACGATCTCCATCTGTATTATTTGGCCATCTTGCTAGATCTAATACTGTAGTACCTTGCATCACGAAATTACGTTGATTTAAATCCCAATCAACATTCGTTTTCCATCTACTTCCTCCATCAGAAGTCCATCCATTTAAGGCTTCCATTGCAGAAACAATCACTTTCTCCCCTTCTTTAGAGGTATAAACAATAGGACTCCCTGCTGTTCCTGACCTTGATGGTTTAATTATCTCTTCATAAGTTCCTTCTCCAATAACAACAATACTTCCTGGCCTTGCTACTGAAGATGCTTTCGCTATTGTTTTAAAAGGTTGAGATAACGTACCTGAGTTTGTATCTCTACCATCTTTTGCAACATAAATGCGTTGCGCATTTATGTTACCAAATAAAAGAAACACAACTAATGTTGTAGCTACTTTAAATGAATTAATTAATTTCATAATTTGATTAATTTTTTGAGGTTAATTATTTATTCTTTGAATTCTCAAACATAATTAAATCACAAACAAGAACACTAAGTATAAACACCTAATAAACTTAACTTTAAACAAGAAAAAACCTTGATCTAATCACAAAAAAAAACCAACGAAGTTAGCTTCGTTGGTTTTTTCTATTTTAAAATGATTTATTCTAAGGTTCAGAAAAAAAATCTATTCTATTAAAACCTTTTTTACTGTAAAAACTTCATTTTGTTCAACTCTTATAAAATACAAACCAGCCTCTCCAAATAAAGCTCTCTCTAACTTCAAATTTTGCTTATCCGTTTCTATTTCATATGTCCTTTTTCCTTGTATATCGAGTATGCTTATTTTTGACATCTTTGAATTACCTAAAGAAACGGTTAAAAAACCTTCTTTTAATGGATTTGGATAAAGAACAACAACATCTAACTTTTCTTTAATGTTAGCACTAGACTTAGCCGCAATAGCAGATGTAGCACTATCCACTTTCATTAATTCTGAAGTTCCTCCTGTAGCACAAACTGCACGTAAAACTATAGTGTATTCTTTTCCTACTGCTAATCCATTAATAGTTATTGGTGATGAATTTCCTCCAGCGTATGATGTCGCTTTTGGGCTATTAATATTACCAGTAAACTGACCTTTAGGCCAAGCTCTAACTTCGTATCTATTTTCGCCAGTAAATTCTTTAAACCCTATTGAAATTGATTGACCTGTTACACTTAGAGTTTTTACTGAAGTAATTTCCGCACCAACAGAACATGGTCCTGAAGTAAAAGCATCTATTTGCGCTAATTCAGATATACCTCCTACCGAACAAATTGCACGTATAACCAACGTATATTCTGTTCCTGCAGTTAACCCATCAATAGTTATTGGTGATGAATTTCCTGTTTTATAAACCGTAGCCGCTGGATTATTAATACTCCCTACAAACTGCCCTTTAGACCAAGCCCTAACTTCGTACGTATTTACTCCATTAAGTTTATCAAATGCTAATGTAATTGAAGTATCTGTACGATCATTTATCTTTAAATTAGAAACTGTCATACTTGTTGAACAAGCTTCATCTGCACTAACAATTTTCCAATTTTGATTTTTATTCCCTGCTCCATAAGGCCATAAATGCATTGAATTTCCATTATTCCTATCAACAACCTTATCACAATGTAAAGGTTGTAAAAAATAATCTTCTCCTACTTTCGTAATACTCCATTTTTGATGATTACTTTCAGTTGAAGTCCATGTTCCTAAATTAATATTAGGATTTTCTGTATTCTCATTTTTATTACAAGCAGCATAAGGCACTTCTAAAAACTCATTATTTCTCAAATTTTTAATCGTATAATAAGTACCTGCTTTAGTAATTTGCCATTTTGCACTATCTCCTGAAGCATCCGCAGTATTTACAGTTCTTCCATTTGGACTATTGATTTTTAAGTCTCCTGCTAGTGTTTCCATATAATACACTCCGTCTGCTAAATTCGCATCTGGTCTTGTAGCATCTCCTCCTGAATCTGGTGTACTACAAGACTCTCCTGGTAAACCGTAACAACCTAGTCCAGTTGGACCAAAAGCTGGATTCCAATTAATTCCTGCTTTCCAATTATCTCCTAATTCATATGCTCCAACATCTGGAGCACTTCCCTTAAAATTATCTGTTATTTTTGGTATTATTCTACCAATATTTACTGCTGGTGAATTTGAAGTAAGTGTAAATTTATTTCCTCCATAATTGGTAAAACCTTTCTTTGTAATTACATTATTTTGCTTATCTGCATCTCTTTCAAAAGTACCTTCATCTTCTTGTGTTGAAGGGTCGTCTACATTTTTAACATCCGCAATATTATTCCATACTTTAACATTAGAAAAAGCAGTTCCTGATTTATGCCAAGCTCCCATTGCTCCCCCTTGAGTCTTTACCAAAGTATTATTAAAAATATCTATGTCTTTACCATTCCAGTTAATTTGAACTCCAGTCCACTCTACATTCCATACGACATTATGATGTACAGAAAATGCTTCTGCATCATTATCTAAATAAATTCCTGCTGCTTTTCTTAATCTTCCTCTACCTTCCGCATCATGAAACCAATTGTGATGTATTTCAGTGTTTTGAGGTCCACCTACCGTATAAAACAGTGCGCAGTCATCATTGATTAAATTACTTTTAAAAACATCATTATAAGCAATTTCACAACGGTTTCCGTTAAAATTTATACCATCTCTTCCTGCATTAAAAATTGTATTACCAGTAATTTTATTATCTGTTCCTCCTCTTGCTACTAAAGGAGCATCATAAGAACCTAAATAATTAAAATCATGAAGATAGTTACTCTTTAATATATTAGATTTTCCTCCTAAACGAACACCTGTAGCTGCACTAAATGCTATTTCACATTTTTCAATAATATTATTTGTTCCATTCACCTCAACACTTGGCTTACCTGCATTGAATCCTTTAAAAATACCTTGTGTATGATTTCCATAAAAAGAAGAAACTCTATACAATTTATTGTTATTAGATTTTGTTTTTAATAGAATAGCACCTCCAAAAACTGCTAAATCTTTTATTACGATATAACTTCTTTGATTTAAATCAATAGTTATGTTTCTTCTTCTCATCTGTACTTTTCCATTTACTGGAGCTGCCCCATTTGGTATCTGAACAAATAATTCTTTAGTTTTACTATCAAACCACCACTCGTTTTGATAATCTAAAGCTCCTTTTACCCCTTCTAGGTAAAAATCTCCTTTACTTGCTGGATCATGAAATGTTCTAATCCAGTTCGGATTTTTATCTAAATTAAAGTTTACTCTTCCAGAAGAACTTGAAGTAATAAAAGCTTTCCAAGCTATCCATCCAGAACCTGGTTTGTCTCCATAGAAAAAAACAGATCCTCCTTTCCAGTTGATGTTTGGTATTCTTGAAGAAGTTAAAAAAGCTCCATTAGATACATTCTTATTACTTCCTCCGTCATTTCTTAATGAATTCAAAGTAAAAGGTTTTCCATCAGTATTATTTGGCCATCTAGCCAAATCCATCGCAGTACTTCCATTCATAACGAAATTCTCTTGACCAAGATCCCAGTTCACTTTTTTCTTGTAAATAGTTCCTTTATCTTTTTGCCAACCACTTAAAGCTTGCATTGCAGAAATAATTACTTTTTCTCCTTGTTTAGAAGTATAAACTATAGGATTTCCTGCTGTTCCTGAACTTACTGGTCTAATGGTTTCTTCATAAGTTCCTTCACCAATAACAATAATACTTCCAGGTTTAGCTATTGAGGATGCTTTCGCTATTGTTTTAAAAGGTTGCGATACTGTTCCTGGATTTGTATCATTTCCTTTTTTTGAAACATAAATACGCTGCGCATTTATGTTACTAAATGAAAAGAGTATAACTAATGTTATAGCTACTTTAAATAAATTAATTAGTTTCATAATTTGATTAATTTCGGGGTTAAACATTTTAAATTTAGGTAAAAAAACGGTAGACTTCAATCAAAATTGTCTTCACTTTTTATTTTTAATAAAAAAAAGTGAAAAACTAATTAAAAAATCTCTTAATTCAGAAAATAAACTTTTTACATAAAACTTTGAAAGACAACAAAAATGATTACTAGATACTAAAACAAGTAAAATCCAGTAACTGTGTGATATTTATTTTTCTTTTTTTGAAAAAATATTTACTGTTTTTTTTCGTTTAAACAACAAATATTTTTTAAGTTTACAGAGAATTCATGAATTTTATAATTTATCACTCATAAAACAATCCCCTTTAAATGAGTTACTTAAACAAAAACACAAGTGTTTTGGGCCTAAGAAATGCCAAACATTTGTTACGAAGAGCTTCTTTCATTTATACTAAAGAAGTATTAACAGAATTTGCTGCCCTTACTCCTGAGGAGGCTTTTAACAAATTAACTGAAGATCAAACCAATAAATGGGCTGCTCCTTATGACCCTAGGCCAGAAACTGCTCCAGATGGATATTGGCTTTCTTCTCCTAACCTTCCTAATTCTTTTGATGGTCAATTTAGAAAAAGAAGAATTGTCACTTCTTGGTGGTGGTATAATGCTATAAATCAAAACTCATTAAGACAAAAAATGACTTTTTTCTTACACACGTCATTTACTGTTTCTAAAGATAATGGAGCTGGTACTTCTACTCATTTTTATGACCATATGAAGTTACTCGATTTTTATGCATTTGGTAACATTAAAACATTATCGAAAAAAATTACATTTGATAATGCTATGTTAGATTATTTGAATAATACTCAAAACAATGCTAGAAACCCTAATGAGAATTATGCTAGAGAGTTTTTAGAATTGTTTACTATTTTAAAAGCAGAACAAGTAGGTAGCGGTGATTATACAAATTATACTGAATTAGATGTACAACAAGCAGCTAAAGTATTTTCTGGTATAAAAACACAGGTAGATAGAAGCCTTGTTGATACAGACACTAATCTTCCTATAGGAAGAATTCAAATTAATACGCATGATAAAGAAGATAAAACTTTTAGTCATGCTTTTGATGATACGATTATTCAAGGAAAAGACACTGATGACGGTGTTGTAGAAGAGCTAAGTGATTTTGTTGAAATGGTTTTTAGTAAAGAAGCTACAGCTGTTTCTTTTATTAGAAAATTGTATCGCTATTTTGTTAAAAGTGAATGGGAAGAAGAAATTGAAACAAATGTAATTATACCTTTAGCTAAAGAACTACAGGACAATGATTATGAAATTTTACCCATTGTAAAAAAATTATTGATTTCAAATCATTTTTATGATTTAGATGATGCAGATGCTTCAAATGAAATTATTGGAAGTATTTTAAAAAGCCCTTTACAGTTATTAAATGAAATTGCTTCATTTTTTAAGTTAGATATACCTGACCCAGATACAGATGTTGAAGAGTTTTATTCCTTCTTTAACTTTATTCATAGTTTCTATTTAGCTGCTGGTGGAATGAATTTATGGTCTCCAGATTCTGTAGCAGGTTATCCTGCACATTATCAGGCTCCAGATTTTGATAGACATTGGTTTTCTTCAAATACAGTTCTTGCCCGTTATAAATTAATTGAAAGTTTTTTAACTGGTAGAAATAAAATTAGGTATAATGGTAAAATTAATGTTGAATTAAATATTACTACTTTTATTCAAACAACCATTACTAATCCTTCCTTAGCAAATGACCTGATTACTGAACTAGCAGATCATTTATATCCAGAATCAATAAGTGAAGAACGAAAAGCTTATTTTGCTCAAAACTTGCTGGAAGGCTTTGCTGATTTTTACTGGACAGATGCCTGGGTTACATTTGAAAGAACAAATGATGATACCATTGTTAAAACACGTTTAAGTGCTTTAATTACTCAAATGATTAATGCACCGGAGTTTCAATTAATGTAGATTAAAATTATTTTCCCCTAAATACGATTTCATGAAAAGAAGACATTTTATAAAACTGGCGTCAGCTACTTCAGCATTAGGTTTAATGCCATATGAACTGAATGCCTTATTAAAAACAGTTGATCTTTCTATCAACTGCGGAGATATTACCAATAGAAAACTTGTTCTTGTAAACTTAGTAGGTGGTAATGATGGTTTAAACACCACTATTCCTATAGATAAATATGACCAATATGCTAATTTAAGACCTACCATTAGAATTCCTAATTCTGGAGCTAATGGTTTTATAAAATTAGATTCTTCTTTAGCAGATAATAAACAACTTGGTTTACACCCTGCTTTAACGGGTTTTAAATCATTATATGACCAAGGAGAATTAAGAATACTTCAATCTGTTGGATACCCTTCACAAAACAAAAGTCACTTTGCTTCAAAAGACATTTATTCTACCGGTAATGATGGTAATAGTTGGGGCAATGGAAAAAGCTCTGGTTGGATGGGGCGTTTTATGGAAAAGTATTACCCAGATTTAATAGAGGAAAGTTTTCCTTTAGGTGTACAAATAGGCTCTAGTAAAACTGAATTAGGTTTTCATGGCGCAGAAGAACATGGTTTATCTATAAATATTACAGGACAGGATCCTGCTGGTTTTTTTACAGAAATAAACGGATTAGGTGGAGCTCCTCCTAGTAACATTGCCGATTCACATTTTGGAGAAGAATTAAAATATATTATTGATGTAAACAATACCTCTAACAAATATTCTAAAGCTATTTCTGATGCTTTTAATAAAGGTAAAAATGCAACTAGTTATGAAGATAACAATCTTTCTAATCAACTAAAAACTGTTGCTAAATTAATTAGTGGTGGTTTACCATCAAAAGTATATCTTGTTAGTATAGGTGGTTTTGACACTCATAACAGTCAAAATGAAGAAAATGGGAATATAAAAGGTAAACATAATGACTTACTAAGTGAAGTTTCTTCTTCTATAGAAGCTTTTGTTAAAGATTTAAACGAACAATCTATAGGTGAGAATGTAGTTGGTCTTACCTACTCTGAATTTGGTAGAAAGGCAAAAGAAAATGGAAATTTAGG
>CALISK010000241.1 GCA_938041625.1 uncultured Tenacibaculum sp.
TTTGGATTATGGCTAACAATAATAATTTGTCTATCAACTTTTCTCTTTCTTAAAAATTGAACTAAATCATGATATATAGACCTGTTATCAAGGTTGTCCTCTGGTTGGTCTATTAATATTGGAGCATCCGATTCACTTAACTCTACTAATAGCTTCAAAATAACAAGGTTAGCTTTACCTGGAGACATATTAGCCATTTCGTCATTTTTAATTCTCAATTCCCAATAATCAAAAAATTCATCTTTGAAAAGAACTTTTACACAATCCTTTTTTTCCCTGTGCTTATTGAAAGGAAGTTCTTCGTGGACTATTTTATCAAAAACACTTTCTATTTCTTTAATATGATTATCATAGACAATTTCGGGTAATAATTTACCATGGTCTTTACATAAATTAGTTTCAAGAAGTTCTTTAGTCTTTTTAGAATTAAAATTGAAAAAAGGTAAAAGGTTTTCTCTATATCTCTTATGATAAAATTTTACAGTTCCTATTAAGTTAATATCTTTAAAATCTTTACCTCTTTTGTTTAACACATCAATTATTTTATCATATTCATCATAGGCGTCTTTATAAAATTGAATGATTTTAGTCTTAATTCTTATTCTTTCTTGTGTATAATAACCATTAATTGATTCTTCTATTTTTTCAATTCTATTGAGTTTAGCTTTCTCCTTTTTAATGGTACTCTCAATAGCTTTAATCTTTGTTTTCTCTTTTAATTTAGAAGTGATTGGTTTTAACTCTTCTTTAATATTGATTTTTAAGCTATTAATCCTTCCTGTAATAGAAGATTCTTTTTTTACAATCTCATCATTTAAAACATCTAGTTTTTTATCAGATTCTAAAACTATCTCATTGTATTTTTTAATAAATTCTTTAGCTGAATTATATTCAAAGTCTTCTGAGCTATATTCATAAGAAAATGAAGATTTTTGTTGATCAATACTTTCTTTTATTTCGTTTAGTTCTAATTTTAAATCTGAATCATAGGCATTTATTTTTTCTAATCTACTATTTAGAGAGTCATACCTATTTAACTCATTATCTGTAATGTTAGCATTCTTTTTAAGAGTTTGTAATATTAAATCTTGTGATTTAATATAATTTTGAATTCCTTCTTTATCTCCTATCCCCTTTTTTTCAGTTTCAAGTGTTTTTACAGCATCCTCATTTTTAAAATATAAATCTATTTGACCATCTCTTGAATTATCTAGCTCTTTAACTGCTTTTAGAAACTCTTGATATAACTCATTACTACTTTCATCTTGTATTAATATTTCTCTAATAAATTTTCCTAAAGTTTTTCTTGATTTGTTCCTAATGTTCTCTGTAAGATTTAAGATGTAGGACTGAGGGATATATACAAACTTTCTATCCTTAACTGTTTCTCTTTCAGAAAATTTATAGGTAACATCATCATTCCAAGTTATCTCGAAATCAAAATTTTGTTGTTCAGAAAAGCCATATTTATCTTTCAGCTTATCTTCTATATTCTTATTGTTTGGATTTTGCTGCTTAACTGAGTACTTATAATTTATAGTATTAGCAATGTAATGTAGAAGTAGTGATTTTCCAGAAGATTTTCCGCCTATTATTGTATTCAAGTCATTGTTAAAGAAAATCTTGTTTTCAATAAAATCGTTATGACCTTTAAAAGAAACACTTTTTATACACTTATGAGGTATTTTGGTATCAGGATTTTCTTCCTGTATTTTGCTCCTTAGTTTTGATTCATAAATTATTTGCTTTAAACCTTCAAAAGTTGGTTCTGCTTTTATCCAAGTATTACAATGATACTTTTGTATTTCTATTTTTTTATCATCTTCGTCAAATTCATAGGTATCTAAAGCTTCAAATCCGTGTATATCTAGTGAATGAAGTAATTTCTTATCTCCATACTCATTAAGCCATTGTTGATTTTTTTGATTTGTATTTGAGTTATTACTAAAAAACGCATTTACCTTGGAATATAAGTCTTCTTTAAACGGTTTTAATTGTTGACCTTTCTCTAAATTACTCCATTCTTTATACCCTAAGAATAAAAAAGTTTTACCCACCCATTCAGAACTATTTAGTAATTCAAATACTTTATCTGTAGAAGGTATAAGATTTGAAAACCCCTCTTGTAAATTACCATCAGCCTCATTAGATAAGTTTTCAATGCTTAACATTTTAGTCTTATGTTTTTCTAGTTTAGTGATAGGTATTTGTTCAATAAATTCTTTTTTAACTTTTTGAATCTGTTTATTTAGAGAGGTTTCGTCTAAATCAAAAAGTATGTGCAAATTTATTTTTTGAAGTTTACTTTCACTTGCTGTTCCAAAAGTATCAATACGAAATTCTAATATGGGAAATATTTTTACAATATTTTCTAATCTATGGTGATTGATTTTATAATCCATCACTTTTTCATAACCATCAATAAAATAATAGTCAGTAAGTCCTATAACCTTGACCTCTTCAGGTAAATTTTCAAGAGCATTAATAAATTTTTCCCAACCTTCCTCTGTATTATTATATTGTTGTATTATTGATGCTGGTGAGTGAATGTGTAAATCCCATTTTCTCCATA
Organism: uncultured Tenacibaculum sp.; assembly: GCA_938041625.1. Lineage (GTDB taxonomy): Bacteria > Bacteroidota > Bacteroidia > Flavobacteriales > Flavobacteriaceae > Polaribacter. The sequence continues at coordinate 2,573 of CALISK010000241.1, forward strand.
TAGAACCTCTATTTTCCATATTATATTTTTAAATTCTTCTTAATTCTTTCTATATCCTCTTTGATTTTAGAACCCTGAATAATTACAGACGCATTCTTTTTATGATATGGACTATTTTCATCTCTGACTGCTGATAACCAATTAAATGACCCTTCTATTAAAATAGATTCATCTACACAAATGGTTTTATTATGAATACCATTGTCGATCAGAAGATCAGCTCCTGCATTTTCTATAGCATTTCTTCCTTTTTCAGAATAGGGTTTTAGCTTTTGAGTTTGCCTATCTAAATCAAAAGTTCTATCTGTAATAATTCTGACCTTGACATCATTATTTACAGATTCTTTAATATGTTTTTCTATTTCATCTTTTT
>CALISK010000242.1 GCA_938041625.1 uncultured Tenacibaculum sp.
AGTTTTTTTGATAAATTGATCTGACTAAGAAAAGAAGAGTAAAAACAGTAGAGGTATTATCATCCCTAAAATAGTTAACTTCCAACCTCTTGATTTGAAACCGTTTTTTCCTAAAGGTATCATTACACCAGTAAAAGCAATTCCGAGCATCGCAATTCCGAAAATATCAGAATACCAAATCCAAAAGTTATTCGTTGATTTGTGTAAAAACAAAGTATGGCCAACTATGGGAACTTTTCTCTTGTATTCAATACTACCTTTACCAGTTAAAGCGTCTGCGTCAAAAATTGCATTTCCTTTAAAATAAATGCGGAGTTTTCCTTCTCTAATTCTATGTCCTTCATACTTGCCAATTTCGCTAGTATTGTTTTTAAGATACTCTTTGGTTAACTTTCCTTTAGGGATTGATAGTTCAAAAGGTTTGCTTTCGTAAACATAGTCCATAGGGTACCAATCTCTTCTATGATTAAGAATGATTCCAGAAAATGAAAATGCTATAATTAGACCTAAATAGAAGTAGGCAATATCTCTATGTAAACTACGATTGGTTACTTTTTTCATTGGTTATAAAAAATTGAATGGTCAAACTTAGAATAATACTAAATAATAAAAAAGAAATGTTAGAACTACTTTATTATTCTTTAAAAGGGAGGGCAGTAAAAAAGAAGGGGTTAGGTTTTTTTAAACTAAAAAAGAATGAATAATAAAAAATATTTAATTCGAAAGAAGCTGTTTAAGGAGTTTTTGTTGAATGTGTGTTTATGGAGGTGGTAAAAATAGAAATAAATGTAATTTAAAGTGTTTTTTAATTGATTTAAGGAGGTTTTGTGTTTTTAGTAATTGTTAATAACAATAAAAGGAAAAGGCTTAAAAACTTTATTTTCAGCATTAAAAAGTGTAAATTTGACTTTTATGTTTTCGTTGTATTATATACAACTATTCTGTGGGGGAAGGGAACATTATTTTAAAAGCATATTTATTATAAGAACTTGTATAAAATTCTGAATCTATTTAGGGGCAGAAAGTATGCTAAATTTACAAAAAGATAAAACAATCTCAAAATATGAGTGAAGATAAAAAGCATAATTATTCAGCCGATAGTATTCAGGCGTTAGAAGGTATGGAACATGTTCGCATGCGTCCATCAATGTATATTGGAGATGTAGGTACTAGAGGGTTACATCATTTAGTTTATGAAGTAGTAGATAATTCAATTGATGAAGCTTTAGCGGGTCATTGTGATGTGATTTCGGTAGATATAAATGAAGACAATTCAATAACTGTTAGAGATAACGGTAGAGGTATACCTGTAGGATTACACAAAAAAGAAGGTGTTTCAGCACTAGAAGTTGTAATGACTAAAATTGGAGCAGGGGGTAAGTTTGATAAAGATTCATATAAAGTTTCAGGAGGTTTACACGGTGTTGGTGTATCGTGTGTAAATGCGCTTTCAGAGCATTTAAAAGCAACTGTTTTTCGTGATGGAAAAATTTGGGAGCAAGAATATGAAAAAGGTAAAACATTATATCCTGTAAAATCTGTTGGAGGTACTGATAAAAAAGGTACAGAAGTAACTTTTACTCCGGATAAAACAATTTTTGAGCAGACTACTGAATACAATTATGAAACACTTGCAGCACGTATGCGAGAGTTAGCATATTTAAATAAAGGAATTACAGTAACACTTACAGATAAGAGAAATAAAGATGATGAAGGAAATATTATTGTAGAAACTTTTCATAGTAATGAAGGTTTATCAGAATTTGTAAGATACTTAGATAGTACTCGTACACCTGTTATACAGCATGTAATTGCTATGGAAGGAGAAAAGAATGGTATTCCTGTAGAAGTAGCAATGATCTATAATGATTCCTATTCAGAAAATTTACATTCTTATGTGAATAATATTAACACACATGAAGGAGGTACTCATTTATCTGGGTTTAGAAGAGGGTTAACAGGAACTTTAAAAAAGTATGCTGATAATTCTGGATTACTTAAAAACGTGAAGTATGAAATTGCAGGAGATGATTTTCGTGAAGGATTAACTGCAATTATATCTGTTAAAGTTGCTGAACCTCAATTTGAAGGTCAAACAAAAACAAAATTAGGAAACAGAGAAGTTACATCTGCTGTTTCTCAGGCTGTTTCTGAAATGTTGACTGATTATTTAGAGGAAAACCCTAATGATGCTAAAACAATTGTTCAAAAAGTAATCTTAGCTGCGCAAGCACGTCATGCTGCTCGTAAAGCGAGAGAAATGGTACAGCGTAAAACAGTAATGAGTATTGGTGGTTTACCTGGTAAATTATCAGATTGTTCAGAAACTGATCCAGCTATGTGCGAAATATTTTTAGTTGAGGGAGATTCGGCAGGAGGTACAGCAAAACAAGGAAGAGATCGTAATTTTCAAGCTATTTTACCTTTAAGAGGTAAAATATTAAATGTTGAGAAAGCAATGCAACATAAGGTTTTTGAAAATGAAGAAATCAAAAATATGTTTACAGCTTTAGGTATTTCGATAGGTACAGAAGAAGACCCAAGAGCTTTAAATTTATCTAAACTTCGTTACCATAAAGTGGTTATTATGTGTGATGCCGATGTAGATGGTTCACATATTGCAACATTAATTTTAACATTCTTTTTCCGTTACATGCGTGATATGGTAGAGCAAGGATATATTTATATTGCTACGCCACCATTATATTTAGTTAAAAAAGGACAAAAAAGAGAATATGCATGGGATGATAATCAACGTGATTTAATTGCTCACAAACTAGGAGGTAGTGTAACCATTCAACGTTATAAAGGTTTAGGAGAGATGAATGCAGAGCAATTGTGGGATACTACAATGAACCCTGAGTTTAGAACATTACGTAAAGTTGTAATAGATAGTGCTACGGAGGCAGACAGGGTTTTTTCTATGCTTATGGGAGATGAAGTACCACCACGTAGAGATTTTATTGAAAGAAACGCTAAGTATGCGAATATTGACGCATAATTAATTATTTAAATAAAGGTTCTTAAATCCTCCATTGAAAAATGGAGGATTTATTTTTTTTATATTTTAAGGAATGTAGATTTAAGTTAATACCTATCTGTAAGTATATTAAAAAACATTTTTACGAGTTAAATTTGATTTCTTTAAACTGTTAATAATGTGAGGTTAAGAACAGTTTTTGTAAATTAGATAAAAATTCAATAAGAATGATCATGAGAAAAATAATTACTGCTTTTTTAGTTTTATTCCTCTTCTTTAAAGCTACTAATGCTCAAGAATTAGAAACTATTTTATTAGCAAAAGAAGACGCGCAAAAATTAACCAAAGCATATTTAAAGCCCGCTTTTAAAGGGTTTATTTATAGTATGAATAATGGCTGGTACCATACTGCTAAAGTTCATAAGAAATTTGGTTTTGATATTACTATTGGAGCAAGTACTTCATTTATTCCTGAAGCAGATGAGATTTTTGATATTAGAAATATAGGGTTGTCGAATGCAAGTACTTTTGATAGAAATACAAGTCCGACAGTAGCAGGAAGCAATGATGGAACATCAGCAACAATTTCTTATCAGGCTGTTGTTAATGGTCAAAATGTAACAGCAGATTTTCAAATGCCAACAGGAGTTAAAGAAGATTTACCATTAAGTGCTGTTCCAGCTCCTTCTATACAGGTGAGTGTAGGGTTACCTTTTAAATTAGATGCAATAGTACGGTATTCTCCGAGAATTGGGTCTGATGATGTTAAAGGAAGAATATTTGGAATAGGCTTTAAAAAAGAAATAACAGATTGGTTTGGTGTAATAGATAAAACACCTTTACATATTTCATTATTAGCAGCGTATTCTAATATGAATGTAGATTATATAATAGGAGATGTTAATGGAGAGGTTTCAACTAGAGATGCATCAGCAGAGTTTGATCTCAATACGTATACTTTTCAAGCAATAGCGTCATTAAATTTTCCTATTATTAATGTTTATGGAGGAATAGGGTATAATTCTGGAAATACAACTTTAAGTATGTTAGGAGATTATACTTTAACTTATGAAACAGGAAATGTAGCAGTACCAACAGTCCAAGAAACAACAACAGATCCTTTTTCGTTAAAGGAAAGCGCAGGTAGTTTTAATGCAACTATAGGAGCTAGAATAAGTTTAGGGTTCTTTAAAATATTTGGAAGTTATTCTATGCAAGAATATAATTCTTTAAACGCAGGAATAGCTTTTAGTTTTAGATAAACCGTAAATACTTGCTAAACAATAATAAAAGCTCATGATTTTTCATGAGTTTTTTTGTTGTCTCGTAGATTTTGTTACTTTTGCGCAACCCTTAAAAAAAGAAACAATGAAAACAAGATTATTTAGTTTAACTTTTATTTTAACAATAGTGTTAGGTTTTTCGCAAAAAAAACCAGACAGTTCTATTACTTTAGATAGTAAAATTGTTAATATTAACTTACACCAAATAACAGGAATTCCTGTTGTAACAACAGGAGGTGGAGTTTATGGAATAGATGGAGAAAAAGGAGAGAAAATCTGGGAGTTTAATGAAACAGGTTTTGTAAGTGCTTTAAACAGTTTAGGACAAGAAGGAGGTACTTCTTTTAGTGAAATTCCAATGTCACCTTTTGGAAAATTCAATCAAACAATTTTCAATATAAGAACTGGAAATAAAATAATTGATGATAAAACTAACGGATATAAAAAATTTATTGATAATAAATTTATTTATGGAAAAAAAGCTATTTTATTCTTTGCTAAAGTAGAGAAAACTATTGCTAAATTATTTTTAGTAAGCGTTGAAAATGATGCAGTCTTATGGGAATCTAGTATTGAGTCTAATAAAAAAATGGTTAGTGGTTTAACTGGTTTTGGAGGTATTTCAAATTTTATAGAAAATAATGATAGAATTGCATTTACAACAGGTAAAACAGTATTCCTAATTAATAAAGAAGACGGAAAAGTTATTTTAACAGAGAAATATGATGCAGGAAGATTATTTTTTACAGAAGATAATAAGTCATTAATAGCAGTAGAAAACAAAAGTAGTTCTTTAATAGGAGGAGCACTTAAAGCAGGTTTCACTATGGGACTTTCGTTATTAGGTAAAAAAGCAATAGGGAAAGAAGTGTTGGCTTTTGATGTTAATACGGGTGAAGAAGCTTGGAAAAAAGCAATTAAATTAGATGAAGGTTTTGTAGACTATCAATTTGAAGATGGAAAGTTATTTTTAATGCATAAAGACGGAGCTAAACTTTACGATTATAATACAGGTAAGGAAGCTTGGAAAAAGGAATTCAAAAAAAGTAAAGTTAAAAGTGTAGAGAAAACTTCTGAAGGATATATGGTGTATTATAAAAACAAGAAACACTTGGTTGATAATACAGGAAAGAAAATTTGGAAAAGACCACAAAAAGTAATTGAAAATGTAGATTTTGAAGTAGATGATGAAGAGGAGTTTACAGCTTTTGAATATGATAACGGAGTTATATTTGTTACCTCTAACAGAATAGAATATTATGAAAAGGGAGAAGAAGATCGTGTTTATAGAATTAAATTAAGAGAAGACGATAAATTGAATTACGATGAAGAAAATAACAATATCATTTTAGTTAGAAGAAAATCAATAGCTGTTTTAAATCCAGATAAAGGCCTTGGTTTAGATGAAGTTAAAAAAATTGATTTTCACGCTCATAAACGTATTTCAGCTATAGAAGTTAGAGATAATGGATATTTTGTATATAGTGATTGGGAATATGTGATTACAGATTTTAAAGGAAATACAGTAAAGAAAGAACATTTTAAACAACCAGGAGAAGGACTTCGTCATTTAAAAAATGTAGGGGCCGTAGCATTAGCATTTGGAGGAGCAGCAACTTTACTTACAGGAGTAGCAAATGGAGCATCGGGTTCTGCTTTACATGGAGCAGGTACTTTTGTAGGGCAAAGAAACTTAGCAAATCAAGGTGCTAGACAAGCAAGAAAAGGAACGAATCAAATGTATGCAGGAGCAGCAATGGTAGATGTTGGAAACCTTTTATGGGAAGGAGAAAGATATAGTGCTTTTACAGCAACGAAAAAAAGTGCATTCTTTTACACGAAGAAAGATGATAAAAAAGTTTTACTACAAGTAGATAAAGATTCAGGAGAAATAACTGAAAGTTTTGAGTTTGGAGTAAACGAACCTAAATATAAAATAGACAAACCTTCTAAAAGAATTTATTTTAGAAAAGGTAAGGATCTAAAAATATTTACTTATAACTAAAAAAAAATAAATCCATCGAATTTCGATGGATTTATTTTTTATATGACTATAATTCTATCTAAAAGAATTATTTTTGTGAATCTTATAAATAAATTTCAATAAAAACATATAAAATGAAAGTAACAGTTGTTGGAGCAGGTGCAGTAGGTGCAAGTTGTGCTGAGTACATTGCTATTAAAAATTTCGCTTCAGAAGTAGTATTAGTAGATATTAAGGAAGGTTTTGCAGAAGGTAAAGCAATGGATTTAATGCAAACTGCTTCTTTAAATGGATTTGATACTAAAATAGTAGGTACTACAGGAGATTACGGTAAAACTGCTGGTTCAGATATTTGTGTTATTACTTCTGGTATTGCTCGTAAACCAGGAATGTCTCGTGATGAATTATTAGGAATTAATGCAGGAATCGTAAAAGCGGTATCTGCTAGTTTAATAGAACATTCTCCTAATACAATTATCATTGTAGTATCTAATCCAATGGATACAATGACATATTTAGTTCATAAAACGACAGGTTTACCTAAGAATAGAATTATTGGTATGGGTGGAGCTTTAGATTCTGCACGTTTCAAATATAGATTAGCTGAAGCTTTAGGAGCTCCTATTTCTGATGTTGATGGAATGGTTATTGGGGGGCATTCAGATAAAGGAATGGTTCCTTTAACTCGTTTAGCAACTCGTAATTCAGTACCAGTTTCTGAATTTTTAACAGAAGAAAGATTAGAGCAAGTAAAACAAGATACTAAAGTTGGGGGTGCTACTTTAACAGGTTTATTAGGAACTTCTGCTTGGTATGCACCAGGTGCAGCTGTTTCTGGTATGGTTCAAGCAATTGCTTGTGATACTAAAAAGATTTTCCCTTGTTCAGCATTATTAGATGGTGAATTTGGATTATCTGGTTTATGTATTGGAGTTCCTGTTGTATTAGGGAAAAATGGAATTGAAAGTATTGTAGAAATCAATTTAAGCGATGCAGAAAAAGAGCATTTAGCATCTTCTGCTGAAGCTGTTAAAAATAATAATGCAGCGTTAGAAATATAAAATGGTTTTATATACTAATTGTAAATCTTGTAAAGCAACAATTACTATTAAATCGAATGCTTCTACAAGACCCGATTTGCAAATGGAAAAAGGAACTGAATTTAATGTGAATTGTTCTGAATGCGGAAGCATAGAGAAGAAACATGTGAATGATGTTAGAGCAGAAGAAGGAAAGCAAATAGTATTCATCGGAGTTGTTTTAGGAGTAATAGTAACCATTGTGTTATGGCGTTTATTCGGAGCGATTGGTACAGTTAGTATGGTAATACCCATTTTATTTTGGAAGCAGCAAATAAATGCAACTAAAATTTTTAATTCCTATATGGTTAGGAGAAAATAAAGTTTTAAAAAGCAATCTCATTATGAGGTTGCTTTTTTGTTTTACTTTAAAAGTAATAGTATATTCAATCATCTTTAAAAAAATATATTTTGAATCTTGTAATTAGAAAAGCAAAAAAAGAAGATAACCCTTATTTAGCAAAGGTTATTAGAGAAGTAATTGAAGAGTTTGATGCTCCTAGAACAGGAACTGTGTATTCAGATACATCAACAGATTATTTGTATGAGTTGTTTAAAGAAGAGAATTCCGTTTTATGGGTTGCTGAAATAGGTGGTGTTGCGGTAGGTTGCTGTGGTATTTTTCCTACAGAAGGTTTAGAAAAAGAGTATTGTGAATTAGTGAAATTTTATATTTCTAATACTGTAAGAGGAAAAGGTGTAGGAAAAGAATTAATGCTTAAAAGTATTAACTCTGCAAAAGAATTAAAATATAAATATATTTATTTAGAAAGTTTGCCACATTTTTCTAAAGCTATTGAAATGTATGAAAAGTCAGGTTTTACAATAGTAAAAGAACAATTAGGGAACTCAGGACATTCCAGTTGTAATGTATGGATGTTGAAAGAATTGAAATAAAATTTTCTTAAAATATGTTAAAAAAAAATATTTATGTAAGAAGAGAGAGAAAGATACGTCTATAGTATCAGAGACGTATTTAAAGTTTCTTTTTCATAGTTTTTCATAGCAATTTCCCGCTTCATCTTTGAAGCGGGTTTTTTATTTTTATCTTGCAAAAAAGAAATCATTTGAAAAAAATTGTAGTCTCTGTTTCTAACGATTTAATTACCGATCAGCGGGTAGATAAAGTATGCACAACATTATTAAATAACGGATTTAAAGTATTACTAGTAGGTTGTAAGAAATCATCTCATTTAAAATCTTTAAATCGAGATTATAATACCAAAAGATTATCATTAATTTTTACCAAAGGTTTTTTGTTTTATGCTGAGTTTAATATTCGTTTATTCTTTTTTCTTCTTTTTAAAAAGAAAACAATACTGTTAGCAAATGATTTAGATACTTTATTGCCTAATTTTTTGATAAGTAAATTGCAACGTAAAAAATTAGTTTTTGATAGCCATGAGTTGTTTTCTGAAATTCCAGAACTAGTAAATCGAAAAAGAGTAAAGAATTTTTGGTTATATCTAGAAAGAAGATTAATTCCAAAAATTAAAAATGGATATACAGTTTGTGAAAGTATTGCTAATTATTATGAAGAAAAATATCAAACAAAATTTAAAGTAGTTCGAAATTTACCAGTAAAAAGGAGTGTAGAAAAAGGAACCTTAAAATTTTCAACCAATAAAAAAATCATCATTTACCAAGGAGCTATAAATGTAGGAAGAGGTTTAGAGTTAATGATAGAAACAATGCAGTTTTTAAAGGAGTACCTTTTTTTAATAGTAGGAGACGGAGATGTATTTGATAAAATAAATAAAAAAGCGGCTGATTTAGAATTAAAAGATAAAGTTATCTTTTATGGAAAAGTAGCTCCTAAAGAATTAAAAAAAATTACACCTAATGCTGTCTTGGGTATTTCGATAGAAGAAGATTTAGGGCTAAATTATAGATACGCATTGCCCAATAAGATATTTGATTATATACAAGCAGGAATACCAATATTAACATCAAATTTACCAGAAATGAAAAAGATAGTATTGGGTTATGGTGTAGGTGAAATTGTTGAGATTAGAGAACCTAAAGAAATGGCTTCTTTAATTCAAAAAATGAGTGATAGAAATTATAAAGAACAAATTGAAAGGGCAAAAAA
>CALISK010000243.1 GCA_938041625.1 uncultured Tenacibaculum sp.
CGGTGTAAGCGTTCTAAACTTGACTTTAATTCTATCATCAATTTTGATTTCTCAAACTTTATACGGTCCTGATTGCTTGACGATTTCCAGATTTTAATTAATTCATCTTCTATCATACTATTTTATTTATACAGTTCAACAATTTTAACTTAATTCGCTTGACTTTCACAGCTATGTTATTTTCAGACAATCCTAGAATATTTGAAATTTCCCTATAGGGTAATCCTTCTAAGTAAAGCGCAACGATCGCCTTATCACTTTCATTCAATTGTTTTACACATTTTCTTAGAGATATTAGTTTTTCATTTTCGCCTTCATTCCTTTCTTCAGTCCCAAAATTTTCAATAGTCATGCTATCTAGCCTAATAAATCTGTTTTGGTTTTTGGTGTGTTTAGATTTAAAACGAAGGCAAACGTTTAAGGCAATTCTGAACATCCAAGTACTAAGAGATGAATTGCCTTTAAAAGTGGCCATCGACCTCCAAACATGAACCAACACTTCTTGAAAAAGGTCTTTGGCGTCTTCATGGTCATTAGAATAAATCAAGCAAATTCGAAATAGTTTCTCCTGATTTTCTTCTAAGGCATTAAGAAATATAGTTTCACGTTCTTTTCTCATTGTTAAAGGGTGTCTCTACTATTTTAGTTACAGAGGTATTATAAATATGACACTTTATTATAATTATTTTTTATTTATGATCCATTAAATTACCTCGATGCAAGCATGCGAGGTATCAAATCCCAAAAGGAGAAAATCACAAATTCCCAAAAAAAAGAAAAACACAAAGCAAATACTAGGGAATTAAACCATCGGAGATTAAAATAATTGTTGCGAGAAACTCTTTACTCAGACAGGATTATATAAATTGACGCAGATAAACTTTTCTAATGCAAATAAACACCTATAACGAAACCTCAATTTGCTGACTCAGTCGTTCCATTACAGAAGATGATAATGGTGAAAATTAATATGGAATTCGGACTATATCTAAAGGTTTGTATCTGTTCAGGCAAGTGCCTAACCATTCAGTTGATGTAAATAGCTTTAAGTTCATTAAAAATCTGCTAGATTTGTGAATGAATATTCATAGGATATAAAAAGCGATGTTTCATTTATATTCTTGTTGGTAATTATAACTCAAAATGAATACAATAATTCCTATATCCTTTTTTTTAATATTTATAATATTAGCTGTTTTAGGATTAATATATACAGTAAGAAATAATGAAAATTTGTCCAAAGAGCTAGATAATGATAAACTTATAGCTCAATTCAACAATATAGAAATAAGAGATACCGAAGCTTTTGGTATAAATTATTGGTCTGGTAAAATGAGTATTTATGAAAATAAAATAATAATTAAAAACAGCTCATATTCTCATCATTTTATAAAAAAAAACGTACCACATAATAAAATCCCGATGACAATTATTTTAAATGATTGTTATATAGATAAAGATCATTTAATTTTAACAGGAACTAAGCATAGGGTTTTACACAATAGTTCAATTGAAGTTAAACTAAAAGCAAAAAGCACTGACTCTTTAATGAAGATGAAAGAACTGATAAATTAGTCAAACAAAATATTGACTTAACTGAGTATACCTCTATTTTCAGAAACATAAGCAAGAGAAATAATTCCCAACAATGCTATAAAACATATCGAATAACTAAACCGAAGTTTTTGTATTTATTAGCAAAGATCTCCCTATTTTTAATTTGACCCAACAAACGTAAATCACATCCTAATGAATCAAATTTACTCCATGAAATATAAATGCATCCTTCTATTTTCAATAACCTTATTACTTACATCTTGTGCTTTAAAACCTATAACTTCTGAATTTACTTTTATAAAAACAGATCTAGAAAAAGTAGACCTTAGTACATTGGGTAACGGAACAGTTTTAATATATAACGGAGCTGATATTTTGCATAAAATGGATAACACGGCTCGATTGAACATTTGGATTGATAATAAGTCGCTAGGACAGATTCGACCGAGTGAGTATGTTATTATCAACCTTAATGATGGAAAATATCTATTCAACGTCTTACATCTTGATCTTGTTAAGATGAAAAGTACACACGATGTACTTATTGATAATGAAACTAAAGTCATCAAGATTAAACCCAATCTTACCTCAAATAAACTAACCATAACAAATGAATTACCAAAAAGGTTTGAAAAGTTTAAGTATGCAGAAAAAAGGTAGATGAAAAGTAAAAAAAAGGATGACAAAAAATAAAATTATAATGCTGTTCTTAATGCTAACAGCAATCATAGTCATTTACCTTGAGTATCAAATAAAAATATTTAATCCTCCTTTTTACAAGGGAAAAGTAAATGGGCATCTAACACGAATTATATCTATTGTTGCGCTAAATACCGCATTTTATATCTTGAATAGCATAAAACCTAATCAAAAGATAAATAGCTATGTACACGCTGGAATCACTGGTTTTATTGTCGGTCTTATTTTAGCTATAGTATGTTATTTAATTATTCAACCTGACAATGGAATCATGTATCAAGTTATAGCTATTGCTTTGTGTTATTCTTCTTTTTATGGATTAATAAAAATTAAAAGGAATCGTCGTAATCATTGAATTTAACTATTGAAATACGAAAGAATACTAGACGAAATTTCAATTCTTAAAAAAGAGATTCTCTTCTTACTAAAGAGCTAATTAAAACGTATGAAAATTAAAACCTTCATTGTAGATTCTTTTACAAACACCCCTTTTAAAGGAAATCCAGCGGGAGTATGCCTATTAGAAGAACCTATGACTCCTAACATCATGCAGTCTATTGCGACGGAGCTAAACTTATCGGAAACCGCTTTTTTA
>CALISK010000244.1 GCA_938041625.1 uncultured Tenacibaculum sp.
TTTTTTAAAATAAAAAGTGACTAATTAAAAAATAAGGTGTCTTATTTAATGTGTAGAAATAGACAAAAAGTTCATTGTAAATAATAAAGTGTAATTCCCAAAATAGAGCTTCTTTTAGTAAGAGGTATATCAGAAAAAAGAAGCTCAACTTTAAAGTTAAATAGTTTTAAAATAGTAGTAGTTAGTTTTTATACTAAGTTTGGTTAAGACAAGATTACCTCGAATTAAAGTTCGAGGTTTCTTTTAAAAATAAATTTTAAAATAAAAAGTGACTAGTTATAAAATAAGGTGTCTTAATAAATAATAAGACTGATTAAAAAGTTCATTGAAAAATAAATTTCAAATTAAAAATCCTTTTAAAGGATGGTTTAATCTAAAAAATAGAAGTTCCCTTTATCTATTGTAATAAGATAGGTAAACATAAAAATAGTAGTAGTTAGTTTTTATACTAAGTTTGGTTAGACAAGATTACCTCGAATTAAACTTCGAGGTTTCTTTTTAAAGAATTTTCAATCTAAAAAAATAGAAGTTCCCTTTATCTATTGTAATAAGATAGGTAAACATAAAAATAGTAGTAGTTAGTTTTTATACTAAGTTTGGTTAGACAAGATTACCTCGGATGAAAATTCGAGGTTTCTTTTTAAAGGATGGTTTAATGTAAAAAATAGAAGTTCCTTTATCTATTGTAGTAAGATAGATAAACATAAAAATAGTAGTAGTTAGTTTTTATACTAAGTTTGGTTAGACAAAATTACCTCGGGCGAAAGTTCGAGGTTTTTTTATGATAAACTTATTTCTGAATAAAAAGTGACTAATTAAAAAATAAAGTGTCATAATAATGAGTAAAATAAATAAGTTCATTGTAAAAATTATACTATAATCCCTAATAAAAGTATAATCCCCAAAGTAAGAGCTTCTTTTTATAGAAAGTCCTTTTAAAGAGAAGCTCATTTTTACATTGAAAAATAATATAGATAGTTAATAATAGTAGTAGTTAGTTTTTATACTAAGTTTGGTTAGATAAAAAGAGATCTCATTTTGAGATCTCTTTTTTTGTTTTAAAAATAAAATGTTTGTTTTAATGTTTTGATCTTCAGAGAAGATGGTTTTTTATAGAGGGAAATGCTTTAGATGTTTAAATTTATTGTTAAAAGTTTAAACATAAACATTAATTTAAAATTAGTATATTATTAAATAATTGTTAAAAAACAAACAATAATAATATACTTTCGTCGCTAAGTAATAAATAACATTTAAAATAACCCAAAAAAATGAAAAAAATGAAATTATCCCGAATTTCTTTATTATTAGTAGGAGCAAGTTTTTTTGCATGTCAATCAGAAAAGAATGAACAACAAGAAGAAGTAGCTTTAAACAATGTTTCTAAAGAAGTAGTAGCTAAATTAGCTAATTACGATATTAATACAAAAGGTGTTGAAAAAGTGAATTTTATGTTACCTGATGGTACAACAACTCCTATGCTTAGAATGGAAGGCGATATTTATATGTCTGAAGAACAAGCTTTAGGTTTGCCTAACTTACAAGATGTTTCAGGAAAAAACTATCATACAAATAATTTAGTATCTCAAAATAAAGTCATCGATGTTATCGGATTTACTGGTGGTGGAGGTAATGCTTTATCTAGTAAAGCTCAGACTGCTTTACAATGGGCGGTAAATAATTATAATAGATTAAATTTATCGATTAGTTTTAACTTAACTTTTGGTACAGATTATGAATCTAAAGATATGGTAGTGTATACAAACCCTAATCCTCCTCGTGATGAGAATGGAGTTGAAGGTCAAGGAGGTTCTGCTGGTTTTCCTAGCGGAGGAAACCCTTTTAAGTTTGTGCAAATTTATAATATAGAAGAATTTAGTACAAATGTTAATGAACATGTAATTACTCATGAGATTGGTCATTCAGTAGGGTTCCGTCATTCAGATTATTTTTCTAGACAGAGTTGTGGAGATAATGTTAATGAAGGTTCTGGTAGTACTGGGGCAAATCCAATTCCGGGAACTCCTAATGGTTATGATCCTACATCTATTATGTTAGCTTGTTTTAGTACAAGTTCAGATGGTGAGTTTAATAATAATGATGTTACTGCATTAAATTACTTATACTAATTAAATATTGTATAAAAAATATTCAACCCCCTTAAGCTTAGCTTAAGGGGGTTTTGTTATAATATATAGTGTGATTTTTGTGTTTTAATATAAGTATCTAGAGTCTTCTAAAAGCCTTTAAATACTTGGTTTTTAAAGTTTGCTATATAAAAAAACAGAAAGTAAATGTTTTTTTAATGTTAGAATTGTTTTTTTTTAATATTAAATGTGTAATTACAAACAATAATATTTATTTTGGTAAAATTTTAAATTTTTGTTAAAAAAATAAAAAAAATGATATAGTTTTGTTAAAAATTAATAATTAATCAATAAAAACAATTTAAAAATGAAAAAAATGAAATTCTCCCGAGTTGCTTTACTATTAGTAGGTGCTAGTTTTTTTGCATGTCAATCAGAAAAGAATGAACAATTGGATGCTGCGGCAGTAAATGAAGTTTCTCCTGAGATAGTTGCAAAACTAGCAAACTATGATGTCAACACTAATGATGTTAAGATGGTAGACTTTATGTTGCCAGATGGTACAACAACTCCAATGATTCAGATGGAGGGTGATATCCATATGACTGAAGCGCAAGCTTTAGATTTACCAAATTTACAAGGAATATCGGGTAAAAACTATCACACTAATAATTTAGTAGCTCAAAATACAGTTATCGATATCATTGGTTTCACTGGTGGTGGTAATGGTCTTTCTCAAAAAGGAAGAACAGGTTTACAATGGGCAGTAAACAACTATAATAGATTGAACTTATCTATTACATTTAATTTAACTTTTGGTACAGATTACCAATCTAAAGATATGGTAGTTTATAACAATCCAAGCCAAAGTGGTAGTGGAGGTTCTGCTGGTTTTCCTACAGGAGGAAACCCTCATAAGTTCGTTCAAATTTATGGTTTAGATAGTTTCAGTAACAATGTTAATGAGCATGTAATTACTCATGAAATAGGTCACTCAGTAGGTTTCCGTCATAGTGATTATACTACAAGACAAAGTTGTGGGCAAAATTCAAACGAAGGTTCTGCAGGTGTTGGAGCAAATCCAATTCCAGGAACTCCAAATGGTTATGATCCAACTTCAATCATGTTAGCTTGTTTCAGTGGAAGTTCTGATGGAGAGTTTAACAATAATGATGTTACTGCATTAAATTACTTATACTAAGATTTACAAATAATTTTAGATATAAAAAATCCCGAGTTAAAACTCGGGATTTTTCTTTTCTAATAAAATACTTTTTGAGAGTAATCAATCACTCTTAACAGTTTATCCATCAGTTTTACGTTTACTTGAGGATAACTTATATCATTATATTCATTTTTTAAAGTTAAATTAATATTTTCAGGGTATACTCGTTTTTCTTCATCATTGAAGTTTAAAAAATATTTTCCATCCCTTGAAATTAGTTGAGCGATTTCTGAAGTTAATTCTGTTTTATCTTCATTTACTAACTCTACTTTAATGTATTCTATTTTACCTACTTCAAAAATATCTACATTAATCTTATATTCCGTATCAGTTTTTTCAACACTTGAATAAAAAAGTGAACCTTCTCTATTTTGTGCTAAAAGATTTGTGGAGAATAATACAAAGCAAATGATTAGTGTAATTTTTTTCATGTTTTAACGTATTAAATTTAAGACCGCAATTTACAAAACATAATATATTGGGGTTTAAATTATGATGAATATTAATTGTCTATAAATAAATATGCTAAATTCATGCCAAACTGTTTTATTGAGACCAATTTTTTACAATAAAAACATCTGTTTTTTTATAGGAATCAAGGGCTTTAGTTTATTGTATAGTTCGTTAAAATTATTGTTTTTCAATAAAGTATAAAAAGAAGTGTGTAGATTTTAAAACATAAAAAAAGGATTGTGTTTTAAGCACAACCCTTTTTTTTATTATTGATTCTTTAAATTTTATTTAACAGCCTTAAGTGCGTTAATGTTTCCGTATCCAAATTGAGAATCTTTATTTGGGTAAAATTCACCAGCAGATTTCATTTTGTTTAATACTTGTGAACGAGACCAAGTAGGGTTTTTTGCCCAAACCAATGCTGCAATACCAGCGGTAGTTGCTGTAGCAACAGAAGAACCTCCAACATATCTAGCAGCATTATTATAATAACTTAAAACAGGAACTAGTTTTCCTGAATTACGTTCCATTTCAATAGTAAAATCAATCTTAGACCCAGAATGGCAGTTACTACATCTTACATATCTTCCTTCTTTTAAGCCAGTAACAGCAACAGTTTCATTCATGCTAGCAGGAAAAATTACACCAAACCAAGTGGTGAAAGAAGTAGATGTTCCACCAGCAGCAATAATCATTTTACCTCTATTGTAAGCATATTTAATAGCGTCTTTAACTCTAGAAATACTGAAAGGAGAACCTATAGACATAGAAATAATTTTAACATCACTTCTTTTTCCTAAAGCAGTTAAAGCTTCAGAAACACCTCTTTTTTCATGGTAATCATCAATCAATACATTAGCAGTACCTCTATAGGTTACTAAGTTTGCGTTATAAGCAACTCCCATAGGTAAATTATTATTGTTTCTTGGTGCGGTAGCAACAGAAGCCATGCTTGTACCATGAGCACATTTATCATCTACCCCATCATAGTTATTAGACCATGGCCATGGAGAATCTATATAAGTACCATATTTTTGAACTCTTCTTCCAGATGAGTAACCATCATTAAAATCTTGATTCATTAATTTTTGCTCAGGAGATAAACCTGAATCTATAACAGCTACAGTAACACCTTTACCAGTACTGTAATTCCATGCTGCAGGAATGTTGTGTTTGTCAAAATTCCAAGGCACTCTTGCTCCAGGGGCAATTGTTCTGTAATCAGAAGATGAAATATTATCAGATCTGTATCCACAACCGAAGCCACCAGAAGATCTTGCTTGCGTATTGTCGTCAGCTAATAAATAAGAAGCAGGTTCTAGATAACGAACTCTCGAATCATTTAATAATGTTTGAATCGTTTTTATATTGGTTACTCTTATGTCAATTACGTTTATATTTTCATCTACATATAGTTGATCTTTACTTTTAGCAGCAGCAGAATCACTATTTTCAATATTTCTTACTAGTTGAATTATGTTGTCTTTAATAGATTCCGTATTACTGCTTCTTTGATATTGATCAGGAGAAGCTCCATAACCAATAGTTAATAAGTTGTCTCCATGTTTAATAGCGCTCCAGATGGTTCTTGCATCTGTTTCCATCCAATCAAAATCTCCAGTGTTATCTATGGAAGCTTGAATTTTTTTGTTTATTTCTTCTTTTGAGAATAGTTCATCCTGTTGTTCTAATTGTTGATCTGATTGAGGGATTTCTTCATCTCTAGAGCATGAAACAATTAAAGTAGCTATCGCTAAGCTAAGTATTAGTTTTTTCATTTTTTGAAGGGTTTTTAGATTTAGAGGCGAATATATCAAAAATTTTACTAAAATTTAGTGATATATGTATTGTTTATGTTATAGTATTGTGTTTTTATCAGTAAAAAAGAAGTTAAAGTTAAAAATAAGCAGAATATTTATGATTTTAGTTGTAAATGTGTAGTTGAAGTAATTGTTTGATAAAAAAAATGCATCTTAATTTTTAAGATGCATTTTTTTTAAGCGTGTTTTTATGAAATTTGTAAAATACTAGTGTTATTCAAGACTAACTCTAGTAGGTGTATCAACACCATTAATTATAGATGTAGTTCCTTTTGCTACGGCTTTTACAGTTTCTGTTAATATACCAACATCTAAAGTTTCTGCTTCATCAGATACCTTGTGGTAATCTG
>CALISK010000245.1 GCA_938041625.1 uncultured Tenacibaculum sp.
AAATCAATTAAATAATCTAACACCTGAGCAGATTCACTCCAACCATCTACATAATCTCCTAAAAAAATAAGTCTATCATCATAAGATAATTCTAATCTTTCTATAAGTTGTTCTAATGCTTTTAATCCACCATGAATGTCACCTATTGTAAATGTTCTTTGTTTCATATTAAACTTATTTCTTCTTCCAAAATATTTAAAAAATCTAAAATAGTACCTCTGTAAGAATAAAACCTTTTTTTATCTTTAAAATTATCAGTAAAACTATTATCTTCTAGATTTACATCAATTACATAACCTCCATATTTTATAGTTTGTTCTACCAGTCTATTGGGTAAATTAGTCGCTCCAGAACTTCCTAAAACAATTAGTAAACCTGAGTTTTTAGCTATTTTTAATGTGGTATGCAACTTGAAGTTTCGTTCATTATAAAATTCATCGAACCACAAAATATTAGGTCTTGTATCTTCTCCACATTTAGGACATACTAAGAGTTTCTTTTCATCATGCGTTAAATCTTCATCTATTGCTTTTAACGGAATACTTTTAGGTATTTCATAAATATCTTTTGAACATTCTACTGAACAACGCATTTCTCTTAAATTACCATGGATTTCATAAACGGTATCTAAACCTGATCTTTGGTGTAAATTATCTATATTTTGTGTTATTAAATGAAATCTATCTTGTAACTTTTTTTCTATATCAACTAACTTATAATGTGCCTCATTCGGATTTGCATTTGCAAACATTTTTTTTCTAAAAAAAGTATATTGCCAAACTTCATCTGCATTTTTAGAAAAATGTTCGAATGTACCAAATGATTCTGGCTTATAATGTTTCGTTCCTTTTATCCAAATACCATCGGCTCCTCTATAAGTAGGTATTCCACTAGCCGACGAAATTCCTGCTCCTGTTAAAAAAGTTATATTATTTCTCTTTTGTATGCTTATCGCTTTTTGTATTGCTTCTTTTAATTCTTTCACTGCTTTAATTTCTTAATAATCCCAAATTAATCCTTTTTCATTTAATCTATATTGAAATTTTTGAGTATCTCCAAACTCTTTATAATCTTTATAGTTTCCTAAAACAACCTCATCAAATGCTAAAAACATTTGATTAGAAGCAATACGAAAAGGCATTCGTCCGCAACCTGTACAAAGACCTGGTATAGCAACTGTATGTATTTCTTCATGATTCTTAGCTGCTATTAAAATAGCTTTCATTGCTAAATAAGCATTTACAGAAGTTCCTATATTAAAACTCATAGGAACACGCATTGTTGGTGCTGAAATTAAGTATGGAATCTCATTATCTTTTGTAGGTATAATCATTGATTTACCAACAAGTAACTCTCGTTCTTCTAATTCAGAAATTCTACGCTGTAATTCATCTTGCATATGCCATCCAAAAGTTTCTGATAAATGTATATCCAATCCTCCATCCATAAAACCAAATGAGTTTGCCGGACTTACAATAGCATCACATTCAACTTTTACGATATCTTCATGAATAACCTCTACATTCTCGAAATTTTCAAAATCTTTTTTCCAAGCATCACCTAATCCTTCTTCTTTATATACTAGCTTTATTTTTAATTCTTTCATTTTATCTTTTTTTACTATCCATACCATTCAACCTCGTATTCTATTAAAACGGAATCATTTCCTCTATTTAAGACTTCATTTCTAAAAATTTCTATTTCTTTTCTACTTTGTAACCCACCTCCAATACGAATCAAATGATCAATATATTTTATAAAATCATGAGATTCATCTCCAAATCGTTCACCTTTTAAAATTACTTTTGATACAGGGTAGATTCCACTTGCCACATTTAAAGCCTGTTTCGCTGAAAAACCAACTGTTTTAAATCCATATTTATCAGCTAATTCATAAGCTATTTTCGGAATTCCTGAATTAGTATATCCACTTACTATTTCTACAATATTATTTAAATGTTTATCTTTTATATCTTGAAAAATCTTATCTAATAATTTGTATGCCGATTTTTTATCAAACTTATTCTTACTAAATCCTACAACACCGTATTTTACTACTTCATAAATCATAACTCATTTTTCAAATATGAATCTACATTCTCTTATACATAATATCTGTTCGTAACACATATTTCTCTCCAGAAATAACTTCTTTTCCTTCATGGCGTAAACGATGTCTAAAAACTAATGCTGTTCCTTTTTTAGGGGTAACCGTAAACAATTTTCTAAATTCCGTTTCTCCCCCTTCAAAATCATCATTCAAATAAATTAAAAAGGAAAACAGACTTTCTTCATTTAAACTTCTTTTATAACTACCATCTATATGCATTTTAAATCGTTGTCCTTTAGAATATTTATATACACGAAACATTTCATTCAAACCTATAGATTCGTAAAAACCTATTTTCTTAGGAATATATTCATCCATTCGTTTCCAAAAGCCTACAGCTAATGGTTCATCAAAGAACATATAACGATCATTATTTCGAATTCCTTTAAACATGGTTTGTTCTCCATCAATATTTACTTTTGCTTCTTCAAATTCTTGTTTTGTATATTTTGATAAATAGGAATTACATTCTTCCTCTGAAAGAAAATTTTCTAATAAAAATACTTCGTCGTGTAATTGTAGCTTTTTCATTTCTTTTTTACATTTTTAATGACAAATAAAACCTTGAAACTAAATCGGTAATTTCTTCTTTTTTAGCAATACCATTTATCCATTTTTCAGGTATATTATTCCAACCATAATACATACCAGCTAAACCTCCATTAATTGCAGCAGTTGTATCTGTATCTCCTCCTAAATTAACAGAACTTAATACTGATTCAGAGTAACTATTCGAATTCATAAAGCACCATATTGAACTTTCAATAGAGTCTAATACATATCCTTTTGAATTAATCTCTTCAATTGGATACTTATAAAGTTTATTATTAAGTATTCTTTCAAATAATTTTACTTCTTCTTTATTAAAACCATTTAATGCTATAAAATCATTCACTTTTTTTTGCATGTTAGAATATGCTGATACTTTATTTTCTCCTGACAGCAATAAAATTCCAAATTCAACAAAAATGAAACATGAAATAATAGACCTAAAATGTGCATGCGTAATACTTGAAACTTCTTTAATTACATTAAATCGAATATTTATATCTTCCTCTTTATACAGAAAAAACACCAGAGGTAAAATTCTCATTAAAGAACCATTACCATTGTTCTCAGGAAAAAACTCGCCACTAAACTTAGCTTTTTCTCCTTTTATTATTCTATGAAGACTTCTTCTTGTTGTTCCTCCAATATCAAATACCTTATCATGAGCTCCCCAATATCCATTTTGATACCATTTAACAAAAGTCTGTCCTATGTCTTCTATATCATATTTTCTTGTAAGGCTTTCAGCTGTACAAAACATCATTGAACTATCATCTGAAAAAGTTCCTGCTGGTTGATTCCAACATAGATATTCTAAATAATCTTTTACAGGATTTGTTGTCAAATAATCTCTCGACTTAAACTCTACTGGTACTCCTAATGCATCTCCAATAGCCTGTCCAAAGAATGCTTCTTTAATTTTTTCTGCTAGATTCATTCCTTTTATTTTTAATGATATAAATAATGTTTTAAAATCTCTTCTTTATTACTTCTTTTCTATAAACTCAACAGGTACATGATCTGTTAACCAAACTCCATTTTTAGATTGATAAAATGCCAACCCTTTTGCATGCATTTCACCCGATCGGACGGTTAAAATGATAGGCACTCCTCTTCTACTTCCTACCTTCATGGCCGTTTGTAAATCTTGACTTAAATGCACATGTTGCCTACTCATTTTCAGCAATCCTTTTGTTTGAATTGCTTGCATAAACTTAGGCACTGTTCCATGATATAAAAAATCTGGTGGTTGTATTGCCTTCAATTCTAAATCGATGGTTTTTAATGAATGTCCTTGATTGGCTCTTATCATCGTTTCATCTTCATTAAAACTAAATCGTTTTTTATCATTTGTTGCTACTACATCTTTCAAAATTTCTTTTGAAAGATGCATGTTTCTTTTTTTCGATTTTTCAATTAATTCGTCTACCATTGCCCATCCGTTTTTATCGAGTTTTAAACCAATTGTTTCTGGTTGATGTCTTAATAATAGACTTAAAAATTTACTTATTCTTTTTATATTTTTTTCGTTCATTTTAATCGCAGGGCAATAGCCCAATTTTTTATTTTCCAATAGCTAAATCGGAATCGTTATTTTTACCCTAAATCATACAGCCTTTTTATTCTGATTTCTATTTTAGTTTATCTTGAAAGATAATCGAAAGGTTTACTCATCAGAAAAATCATTTGAGCTGACATTTAGTTTTTTAATTTATTGTTTTTCCATTTAAAATATCTCGCTGTGTTTTCCCTATGGGAATTCTATATACAGGTATTTTAATGTTAAAGTCTTTTATATACTTTTTTATAGCTTTATCAATATCGTTCATATAATATCGTGATGAAAAATGTCCTAAAATTAATTTGCCAACTTTTATATTAGCTACCATTTCCATCACCTCTTCTAAAGAACTATGTTTATTTTTATCATTACCACTTTCTAATTCTTCTTTTGTTAAAAATGTAGCTTCATGAATTAATATTTCAGAATTATCATATTTAGCGTAATCAAAAACTGGCGTATCTCCTGAATACGTTAAAATAGTTTTACTTATTTCTTCTTTAATATAATCTTCTCCCTTTTCTTTCTTTAGTGCTACTAAGTCTTCTGGTAACAAATTTTTAAACTCAGCTTTTAATTTATTCTTAGTTTCTAAGACTTTAAATGATAAACTTTTTAACTGATTTGGTACCGCTATATGTTTATTTTCAAAACAAGTTACTTTATAATTTGTTTTAATATTCACTATTTGATCATCTTCTAAAGGAATCCATTGAGTTCCTTTAGTATGTGGATCAAATTGAGAGGTAAATGCTTCTAAAAATTGAAATGATCCTGCATCTTTAGGATAATATATATTAGGTTTTCTACCACCTACTAATTGATTAAATTG
>CALISK010000246.1 GCA_938041625.1 uncultured Tenacibaculum sp.
ATTATAAAGCCAAATGGAGTAGAAGAGGTGTATACCAAACAATATTTACATTTAGGAGAAGAAGTTTTTTATGAAAGCTCATTTTTATACAATCCACAAATTAATATAGGAGAAGAGAAATTAGCATTCGCTATTTGTGCTGATATCGATAAAGAAGCACATCCTAAACAAGCTAAAAAAGATAAAGCTACTTTGTGCTTACCAAGTATCTTTTTTTTCTAAAGAAGGAATAGAAAAAGGGCATGAACAATTAAAAATGTATGCACAAAAATATGCATTGCCAATTTTGATGAGTAATTTTTGTGGAGAATATTGGAATACCAAGGCAGGAGGGAAAAGTGCTTTTTGGAATGAAAAAGGAGCATTAATAATTAGTTTAAATGATGAAGAGGAAGGATTGGTTATAGTTGAAAGGATTAATGGAATTTTAAAAGGAAGTAAAAAGAATTATGATAATTTTAGATATGATTTCATTATTTAGTATATCTAATTTATTAAAATATAGAAAAGAACAATTTTATTGTGAAAAATAATAAATTAGCGTTTTTAAAAATCAAATTTATGATTGTTTTTTGTTTAAGAGTCCGTCAGTTTTTATGTGTGTTTTTTATAGCCGTATTTGTTAATATAGGTTTAAATGCACAAATGATAATAAACAATAAGAAACCTATCATAGAAAATTTTAGTATTGAACATAAATTAGATAAAATTAAAGACTCTATAAATAGTGCTATTCAAAATGAGAAAAAAGACTCTTTTTATCATAAGAAAGATTCTATTATAGAGATTAATAAAAATGAATTTCATGTTGTAGGGAGCATAAAATTTGAACTATATCAAATTGGAATAGGAAAACCAATAAGTCAAGTTGCATACGATGAACTAAAAGAAAATGTAGAAAATATTTTATATAGAACAGAGTTTAAGAAAAAGAGTAAAGGTAATATTGAAGTAAATTGTGTTATTAAAGGTTTTGAACTTAAAGATAATGTAACATTTACTGATTTACATGAGCAAGGTTTATTAATGTATTCAGAAAACATTAAGTTTAATAAACATACTTATATTCTTTTCCTTAAAAAATATTTAAGACGTAGTAATTCAAAAACAGCTATTAAATCTGTAAAATTCTCTAAAGAAAAAGGGTTTGATAATTATAAATACTCTTTTGATAATTTTCTTCCAAATAAAAAAGTAAATATAAAAACAGAACTGAACAAAACTGTTCCTAACGATAACAAAATTGACAACAATTCTTTAATTATTTACAACAACACTACTTCAAATATTTTTGCATTAGATAAAGAAAAAACAAATTTAATTTGGAAATATGAAACGCCAAACTTAGGAAGAAATCAACGCAATAAATTTACGAATTATAAAGGCGTAATTTATGTAGCTTCAGAAATAGGAGTACAAGCATTAAACGCTAATAATGGAGAGGTCTATTGGAGTGTTTTAATTCCTCATGAAGAAGCTCCTTTTGAGTTGTACCCTAATTCTAAAAAGAAATATAAAGGAAATAATATGATGTTTGGTCAATATGCACAAGTGTCAGATGACTTAGTATTTATAAATGATGGAAAAAATATTTATTGTTTAAATCGCTATAATGGTGAATTACAATGGACTCAAGAATATGGATCATATGGAAGTAGAAAATTTATTTTTGATAATAAATATGTTTACAAATCAGGAGTATTCGAGATGTTTAAAATTGATAAAAAAAGTGGAGAGGTAGATAAAATTTTAAATACTCTTGACCATGTACCACTTTATAATTCACAAAAATTAATAAATAAGGTTTTAATTTTTGGAGATGAAAGAGGTTTAAAAGTAGGGTATGATACAAAAAAAGATGTGATTTTATGGGAAAGAAAAACAAAAAAGAGTTTTAAAAAAATTAAAAAAGATTTTTCACCAACTAAGAAAAAAGATTTTTTTTGGGAAAATACAGAAGGGAATTTGTTGTTTATTGATGTTCGTACAGGAGAACTATTAAATTTTTTAAACTTTGAAGAAAAAAGAGATATTAAAATTTCTATAGAAAACACTAAATCTATTTTTCTTTATTACTCATCAGATCATATAAAGGGCTCTAATGAAGACGCTCTATATATAATAGATAAAAAAGAGCAAAAGATTAAAAAAATAATTCCAATCTCGGCTAGTAAACACCCTATTTCTAATTTCAGTTTTTATGATGAAAATACACTAAGTTATCTTTCAGAAGGAGAAATAAATTTTTTAGATTTAAACACTTTTAGTTTTAAATATCAAAAAAATGATTTAATTAAAAAAGATGTTTCTAAGAGTTATTATTCAATAGATTATTATATCCAATGGGTAAAGAATTAAAAAAATTAATTACATAGGAGTTAAATATTACTTTTAATTTGTCTTTACTATTTATGCAGTTTTTAGTAGAAGTATAATTGTACAATCATTCCATACTTTGATTTATTTCAATTTAAACCCCATTTGAATATTACATCTTAATAATAGGTTTTCCTAATAAATAACCACTCTACCTTGTGCTTTTGGAGAAACCCTATTTTAGCTGATTCATAATCATAACGAAGATCTCTTCCATTTTAATAAATGCATAAACTCTTAAAATGATATTATTTTTAGTAGCTACTAAAATTTTTCCTCTTTTATTTAAAATATAAGATCTAGGATTATTCAATATTTTTAAAACAGGTTTGTCCCCCCCTTGTTAGTCTGTTTAAAAAGAGTACGATGTTCTTTTTTTAATCTAAGAGTAGTGTTTTTAAACTCTTTTAAGGAGAGTTTAAATTACTTAATTAATAAACTGTTTATGCTTAAAAAAAAGGAATGATAACTCACAAAAACTCACAAACGCTTATTTTTTATAACAATTTACTACAACATTTTTAAATAGTTGCAGCGTAAAATACATTCGTTAAAAACTATTTTTATATGGAGAATTCAACTTCTAAACAAGATGCTTTTGGGCATCCTAGAGGATTATTGTATTTATTTTTTGCTGAACTTTGGGAGCGTTTCTCTTTCTACGGAATGAGAGCTTTATTAGTACTGTATATGACGAAACATTTATTGTTTTCAGATGAAATGTCTTTCGGTATTTATGCGGCATATATGTCATTAGTATATGTAACACCATTAATAGGAGGAATGCTAGCTGATAAAATATTGGGATTTAGAAAAGCAATTGTATTAGGAGGGGTATTAATGGCATTGGGGCATTTTTTTCTAACTTTTGAAACACCTATCTTTTTTTATAGCTCCCTTTCCTTAATTATTATAGGAAATGGTTTTTTTAAGCCTAATATATCTTCTTTTGTAGGGAAATTATATGCTGAAAATGATTCAAGAAGAGATTCAGGTTTTACTATTTTTTATATGGGAATTAACATAGGCGGAGCTATAGCTCCATTATTATGTGCATGGTTAGCCGAATCTTATGGTTGGCATTATGGTTTTGTATTAGCAGGAATAGGAATGTTATTAGGTCTTTTTGTTTTTAACAAAGGATTAAACAATAATGTTTTTGAACAGCAAGGTTTAATTCCAGATAGAGAAATATACAACAAAAAAAGGATAGGAGTTAAAACAGGAAACTTAGTTGTTATATGTGCATTTTTAGCTGTTCCTATTTTTGCATTAATTGTTAAGTTTTATGAATTTGAACATTATTTAGTTTGGGTTGTAACCCTGTTTTTAGTGCTTTTTTTAGCATCAATTCTTAAAAAAGTAACAGAGTCAGAACGTAAAAAACTATTAGTAGCAACGTATTTTACCGTATTGTACACGCTGTTTTCTGCAATTTTTGAACAGGCAGGAAGCTCATTAACACTGTTTGCAGATAGAAGTGTAAATTTAGTCGGTTTAAATGCTGCACAAACAAATAGTGTTAATTCAGGGTTCATCATTTTATTAGCGATTCCTTTTTCTATGCTATGGACTTATTTAACTAAGGTAAATAAAAACCCAAATTCTGTAATTAAGTTTGGATTAGGGTTGTTTTTTTTAGGTTTAGGATTTGTGATTTTTGGTTTATCAGCACAACAAGTAGATGAGTTTGCAAAAACACCAATGTTTTATTTATTGTTTGGGTATTTAGTGTTAACAATTGGGGAATTATTTTTATCACCAATAGGGCTGTCAAAAATGACTGAATTATCTCCTATTAAATATATTGCTTTTATAATGGGGGTTTGGTTTTCTGCAAATTTTTTCGGACATTTTTTTGCAGGAAAAATAGCTAATTTAACAACAGTAAAAGAAGGAGAAATAGGCATATTTGCTGAAGGCTTTTTTGGATCTGTATCTGAATTTATAACCGGCCTTTCTTCTGAAGTGGTGATTCAAAAAAATGAAGCTTTTCAGCAATTATATAATTATGTATCTGTCTATTCAAATTTTGGTGTTATTTCAATGATTTTTGGATTATTGGTAATCTTTTTGATGAAACCAATAAATAATATGATGCAGAACGTTCATTAAATTAATTTTAAAATCGAAATATGATAGTTAAAAAGGTACTAATAATAGTTTTACTATTTATTTTAATAGGAGCTTGTTGTCAAAATAAAAAAGAAGCAATAGAAGTAAATAAAAAACAAAACGAAGAAGAGTTTACAAGCGTTATTTTAAAGCATTTTTCAGCGGTAGAAAATAAAGATTTAGAAGCTTTAAAATTAACAATGTCACCAAAAGGTAATATGGAATTAATTCAACCAGGAATAGAAATTATTAATTCAGTAGATGGTTTTTTAGAGTTTCATAAAAACTTTTTTAGTATTCCAAATTGGACAATCAAGTTTAAATTAATAAGTAAAAATGTAGGAACTAGAATAGGGGTAGTAACTTCCGAGGTTATTTACAAAGAACCTGAAAGAAATGGTAAACCTTATTCTAATAAATTGGTAGTTACTTATACGTTAGAAAAAATAGAAAATGTATGGTACATTATTAAAGATCATGCAAGTTCTATTGAAAAAAAATAAAACTAGCAGAAAATGCTTTTTGTAGTTGTGAAAAGATAAAAAAAATTACTGTTTTTAGTTTTAGAAACTAATTTTATAAACAATAAACTAAATAATTTGTATTTTTTTATTTAAAATAAAAAACACAAAATACAAGAGTGATATAATTATTTTTTGAATTAAAATATTTTTAATCAATTTAATTACTTAATGAATTTATTTGATTGTTAGTGGTTTAGGAATTGATGCGTAATTTAATATATAGTTTATCTTATTTAACAAGTGAAAAATAATAATAACATAGATTTAATAAAACCTTACAAACTTTAACATTAAATTTATTCTTTTAAATTTTAATTACTGTTTTCATTGTTTTTTTGAGATTATTTTAAGAATTTAGCGTCAATTAAATCAAATTATTAAAATAAATCAAAAAATGAAAACAAAAGCGAAAGCGATTTTAGCGCTATTCCTAGCGTTAGCTGTGCAATTTACATTCGCACAAGACAAGACAATTTCAGGAATTGTCTCAGATGACACAGGTCCTTTACCAGGAGTTTCCGTATTAAAAAAGGGAACTAAAATTGGAGTTGAAACAGATTTCGATGGAAAGTATTCTATTCAAGCAAAACAAGGTGATATTTTAATTTTTAGCTTTGTAGGAATGGCAACAAAAGAACAAACTGTTGGCAATTCTAATCAATTAAATGTTACTCTTGCAGGTGACAATGTTTTAGATGAGGTAGTTGTTACTGCCTTAGGTATAAAAAAACAAAAGAAAAGTTTAGGTTTTGCGCAGCAAACAGTTAAATCTGAAGATTTAATTACAACTAAGCAAACAGATATTTCAAATGCTTTGGCAGGTAAAGTTTCTGGAGTTCAGTTTATAGGTTCAGCCTCTTCAGGTTTTAATTCTTCTACCATTCGTCTAAGAGGAAATATTAATGTTTTGTATGTCGTTAATGGGGTGCGTCTGCAAACTGCTGATGATATTAATCCAGAAGATGTAGATACAATGTCTGTACTTAAAGGAGCTGCGGCAACGGCTTTATATGGACCAGAAGGAGCTAATGGAGTTGTTATAATTACAACAACAAAGGCTAGAGAAGGGAAAACCTCTCTTGTATATGATGGAGCTATCGAAGTAAGTAGTGCAGATTATATTAGAGACTTTCAAACAGAATATGGAGGTGGTTATAGTCAAACATTTGATACGTTTACTTATGATTCTTCTAAAGATCCTGCTTCTTGGGCTTCTTTTAATGGACATCCAGTTGTTAACTATGGAGCAGACGAGTCTTGGGGACCAAGATTAGATGGTACATTGGTAAGGCAATGGGATAGTTGGATTCCTAGTAACCCTAATTTTGGCAAATTAACACCTTGGCAGTATAATGGAGGGTTATCTAATTTTTATAGAGAGGGTATAAACAGAAAAAATAGCGTAACATTTACTAAAGGAGGAGATGGCTATGGTCTTAAAATAAATTTTTTAAGAAATGATAGAGAATTAACAATACCTAATGCAAATAGAACAACAAATCGTATTTCAATATCTACTAATTTAGATATTACGAGTAAACTAAAAGTTTCTGCAAATGCTTTCTTTATAGATCAAGAAACTTTAAATAACCCTATAGAAGGGTATAATTCTTTAGGTTCTAATCTTGGTCAATGGTGGCAAAGTCAATTAGATGTTAAAAAATTAAGAAATTATAGACAAGGAGGAAATATTGTTAGTTGGAACATAAAAGGACCAAGAGACGCTTCTCCTAAGTTTTGGGATTCTCCATATTTTGAATTGTATGAAAATATTAAAAATGGTTCAAGAAAATCAACTTATGGTAATATTGATTTATCTTACTTAATTAGTGATAGTTTTTCAACAAGTATTTCTCTTAAAAAAACGTATGGAATTGTAGAAAACAATGCGATTACTGCATTTGGAGGTCTTGAAACACCTGCATATACTGAAAATTCTAGAACAAAAGATCGTAATTTATTTACAGGGAATTTAACCTATAATACTAATATTAATGACAAATTAGATATTACCGCTATATCTGGTTTTGAATTTACGGATTATACAGAAAAATTTATAGAAGCATCTACAA
>CALISK010000247.1 GCA_938041625.1 uncultured Tenacibaculum sp.
TTCTTTTGCTTTTACTGGTTGTACTGTAGCTCCTGGATTTGATTTTAATGATTTTGTTTTACCAAAAAGTACAGAATTAATTCAATTATTTCCTCAACACTCAGAAGTTATCTTAAAATTAACACATTCTTAATTCATAAATTATAGGAAAAAATCCTAAGTAAAATTACTTAGGATTTAGAAAAATACTATTAAAAAACAATCTTAAAACTTTCCGTTCATATTTTTCCTATCTGATTCTGCTGGTATATTTTCAATCACATCCCAGTGTTCTACAATTTTCCCATTTTCAACACGAAATAAATCATAATAAGCAACATGTTGAGAATCTAGGAATAAACCTTCAGAAATCGCTAACACAAAGTTACCTTCTGCGTATACTAGGTGTAATTTATCATATTGTAATTTTAAATTATTATCTGCAAAAAATTGCAATGCAGTTCCTAACCCATCTAAACCATTACCAACTTGTGGATTATGTTGAATATATTTTTCTGTACTAATGTAATCTGTAATATTATCTTTTCCTTCTTTTAAAATATCATTTACAAAATTAGTCACTAGTGTTTTATTTATAGACGTTTTATCTACATCTACTATTTTAACTTCACCATCTGTCATTGAGTTTCCATTCGCAGTATCAGCAGCTAAAACTTCATCCTGTAAATTATCCCAATGCTCTACAATTAATCCGTTTTCAAATCTAAACACATCAAAAACTACTTGTGGTTTACCTTCATTCCAAGTACCTGAATATGTGCTATGTAAAAAAACTGTATTTTCTTCAGATAAAACTCTATGTACTTTTATTTTAATACCTGTTGGGTTCCCTGTAAAAAACGGAATGATTGCATTTTTACCTGAAGGGAAATTTAAATTATGTTGAATATATTTTGTATCACTTATATAATCTAAGGGTAATGTATCACCAGACTCAAAAGCTTCAATTAAAGCAACAGCTTTCTGTTTATTTGTAAGTTCAACTACATTCTCTTCAGAATCATTACATGATACAATAGTTATAAAAGAGATTATTAATATTAGAATAGAAATATTATTTATTATTTTCATTTTGTAAATTTTATGTTTTATATACCACAAAATTACTTTCTTTTATAATGTTAAGCATTATCATTTTTCAAACGAATAGTGTAAAAAAGGGAAAGTTAAATTTCAATTAAAACTATTTAATTAAAATGGTTTTAATTCTTTTCATTTATTCTATCTAGAAAGAAAATTGTGCTTTTACCTCTCTTTAATTACTATTTTATATATTTAACTAATGGAAATAAAAAAAACACTATTTAGTTTATTAGTATTTGTTTTCTATTTTATAGGATGTTCAAAGCAACAATCAAAAATAAAGAAGGAATTTAAAAAAGAATCTTCAATAGAAATCATTGTAGAAAGAGGTGCTTTTCATTATGATAAATTTGTTTTAAAAGATAGCATAGTTACTTTTTACCCTGAAAAAGAAATTGAGATTAATTCTAACATAAAAAATGATGAACAAAAAGAATATTACCAAAAATCACAACAACAAATTTCTGAAAAACAATTGAAAAATATTTTACTACAACTCGAAGAAAATAATATTTGGAAATTAAAGGATATTTATAAATGCAATAGTAGTTGTACTAGTTCTTTAAAAGTTACATTAAAAATAGATGACAAAGAAAAAACCATTCAATGTCAAGATTATAAAAGAGATTGTCCACAAATTATACAATATATAGAAAATCAGCTTATTGAATTACACTCTAAAAATTTAAAAAGAGTTATGTTACCTGGGTGAAAAATCAACTTAATATAGTTTCCATACCTTTCATTTTATCTATCTTAAACATCGCATATAATTACTTTAATAGTCTAACAAAATGGCATTGTTTTTGGTGATTAAATAGATAATTTAAAAACCAAAAAGATGGGTAATAAATATTTACTTCTAACATTTTCATTATTTATATCTATTTTAACATATTCTCAAAAAATTAAAGTAAAATTTAAAAAAGGAAAAATATTAGTTAATGGTAAAGAAATTTTAATCTATGAGAAAAGAGAATTAGGAGATGAATTTATAATTTATTCTATTAAAAATAGAGAGGAAATAGTAGATATGGTACAAATGAATAATGGAACTAGTGCATATTTAGAAGGTGATTATAAAAGAATGTATTTTAATAATGAAGAAATTAAGATAGAGTCTAGTAGAATTTATTCTAAAGGATGGAAATATGTGATAAAACTTCTTATTAAAAATAAAGTTCTAGATATGACAGGGAAAGTAAATCTTGAAAGGCTTCAAAAATTTGCAAAAAAATACGATGAAAATATTACAAACCGAACTATTCGTTACTAATTTTCATTCAATTTTAATAAAAAAACCTAAGTTTAAAACTTAGGCTTTTTATTTATCTATAGATCCTAAAACACGTTTCATAAATGTGTTTAACGCTTCTTTTTTGGGTGTACCCCCTTTTATCATTTTATCAACCTCAACAGCACCATACATATTAGAAATCAATTCTCCTATTACATCCAATTCTTCATCTTTTAATGAAGGTACTTCTGTAAGAGCTTCTAATGTTTCAATAGTTTCTAATATATAGTCTTGATCATTTTCTTCTATAAAAGAAGTTAAATGTTTTATCACTGGTAATTTCATAACTTATATAACTTCGCTTACCAATTCTTTTAATACATCAAACTTATTTGTTTGTGTTTGATTTACAAACTTACCATCTACAAATGTTGCAAAAGTTGGCAAATTATCAACAGTAGCTAATTGTCTACTTTCTGGAAATTTTTCTGCATCAGCAATTACAAAAGAAACAGCTTCATTTTCTGTTGCTAATTTTTTAAACTTTGGTTTCATTATTCTACAGTTTCCACACCAAGTTGCAGAATATTGTACCACTACTGTTTTATTTTCAGAAACTATTTCTGTTAAATTATCTTGACTTAATTCTTGTACCATATTTTTAAATTATAAATTGAGAATTACGAATTATGAATTCAAAAAACCCATAATTCGTAATCTATAATTAGTTTAGTTTACCGCTAAATATTCAGCAGTAGCCTTTGCGTTTGGTTGCATAGCTTGTTTTCCTTCTTCCCAGTTTGCAGGACAAACTTCTCCTTTTTCTTGAACGTGTGTATACGCATCAATTAAACGTAAATATTCATTTACATTACGACCAATAGGCATGTGATTAACACCTTCATGTACAACAGTTCCTTCTTCATCTATAATATATGTAGCTCTATAAGTTACGTTATCTCCTTCTACTTGTACAGTACCTGTAGCTTCATCATATGTTTCGTTAGCAATATCTAAAATACCTAAGATAGATGATAAGTTACGGTTACTATCTGCTAATAAAGGGTATGTTACACCTTCTATACCACCGTTATCCTTAGATTGGTTTAACCAAGCGAAATGTACTTCTGGAGTATCACAAGAAGCTCCTATTACAATTGTGTTTCTTTTATCGAATTCTGGTAAAGCTTGTTGAAAAGCGTGTAATTCTGTTGGACATACAAATGTAAAATCTTTTGGATACCAAAATAAAACTACCTTCTTCTTATTGTTTACTGCTTCCTCTAAAACATTTAACTTGAACGTATCTCCCATTTCGTTCATTGCATCTACGTTTAAATCTGGGAATTTCTTACCAACTAATGTTGCCATCTCTTAATTTTTATTGAGTTATTATTTAATTCTGTTTTTCAAAACAGCTGCAAAAATATTCTCTTTTGAATGTATTACAAGCTAAAATCCACAAAAAATTCTTATCCCATTATAAGATTTTTCAATAACTCAAAAAACAAGCTCTTTTACACATCATAAAAAACTAAAAACTAACAAACTAGACTATAACTATCATTAAATACTATTTTAAAATAAAAAATATAGATAAAAATTATTCGATGGTTTTTTGTAAATTTGAAATAAGTAAAATCTTAAAACTAAAACAAAATGAAACCTGAAAACTCACAAAATAGTGCTGCAAAGTGTCCTTTTCATACCCCACAAGAAAAACCTGCTGGTGGAGGAACTACAAATAGAGACTGGTGGCCTAATGAATTAAAATTAAATATTCTTCGCCAAAATACTTCTAAATCGAATCCAATGGATGATGATTTTAATTATGCTGAGGCCTTTAATTCTTTAGATTTTACTGCTTTAAAACAAGATGTTATTAATTTAATGACAGATTCACAAGATTGGTGGCCGGCAGATTATGGTCATTATGGTGGATTAATGGTACGCATGGCATGGCATAGCGCAGGTACTTATCGCGTAGGTGACGGAAGAGGTGGAGCTAGTACAGGAAATCAAAGATTTGCTCCATTAAATAGCTGGCCAGATAACGGTAACTTAGATAAAGCTCGTTTATTATTATGGCCGATAAAAAAGAAATATGGAAATAAAATATCTTGGGCAGATTTAATAATCCTTGCTGGTAATTGTGCTATAGAATCTATGGGGCTAAAGACATTTGGTTTTGCTGGAGGTAGAGAAGATGTATGGGAACCAGAACAAGATGTATACTGGGGAGATGAAACAGAATGGTTAGCTAATAAAGAACGCTTTGCTGATGGAGAGCTTGAAGGACATTTAGGTGCAGCTCATATGGGATTAATATATGTAAACCCTGAAGGACCTAATGGTTCATCAAATCCGTTAGAAACTGCTAAATTGATGAAAGTGACCTTTGGACGTATGGCTATGAATGATGAAGAAACAGTTGCTCTTACAGCAGGAGGTCATACATTTGGAAAAGCACATGGTGCTGCAGACCCAGATAAATATGTTCGTGCTGAACCACACGGAGCTCCTATTGAAGAAATGAGTCTTGGTTGGAAAAACACTTATGGAACAGGAGTTTTAGACGATACTATTACCAGTGGTATAGAAGGAGCTTGGACCCCTAACCCAGATAAATGGGATCATGATTTCTTTAAAGTGTTATTAGATTATGATTGGGAATTAACAAAAAGTCCAGCAGGCGCAAGTCAATGGGCTCCAAAAGCTGATTCAGGTGCACCAACTGCACCTATGGCTGGTGATGCTTCAAAAAGACAAGCTTTAATGATGACTGATGCTGATATGGCTTTAAAAGTTGATCCAGATTATTTAAAAATATCACAACGTTTTCAGAAAGATCCAGCTGCGTTTGAAGATGCTTTTGCTCGCGCATGGTTTAAATTAACACATCGTGATATGGGGCCTGTTGATCGTTATTTAGGTCCTGAAGTACCTAAAGAAGAATTAATTTGGCAAGATCCAATTCCTAAAGTTGATTACAAATTAAGTGATGCAGATATCAGTTCTTTAAAAAAAATGATTTTAGATTCTGAATTATCTATTTCTGAAATTGTTAAAACAGCTTGGGCATCTGCTTCTACTTATAGAGGATCGGATAAACGTGGTGGTGCTAATGGTGCTAGGATTCGTTTAGAGCCACAAAGAAATTGGGAAGTTAATAATCCTATCGAATTAAATAAAGTATTAACAGTTTTAGAAAATATTCAAAATAAATTTAGTGGAACTATTTCTATTGCAGATTTAATTGTTCTTGCAGGTAATACTGGAATTGAAGAAGCTGCTAAAAATGCAGGCCATACTATAACTGTTCCTTTTACCTTAGGAAGAGGAGACGCTACACAAGAACAAACAGATATTGAATCATTTAGTCATTTAGAACCTTTAGCAGACGGATTTAGAAATTATCAAAATTCTAAATTAAATGTTGCTGGAGAAGATTTATTAGTTGATCGTGCTAATTTATTGACACTTTCAATTCCTGAAATGACAGTTCTTGTTGGCGGGTTACGTGTTTTAGGTACTAATTATGATAATTCTAAACATGGTGTATTTACA
>CALISK010000248.1 GCA_938041625.1 uncultured Tenacibaculum sp.
AATTGATTCAACTTTATTAAAAATGTACAAAAGGTTAAGTAAATAAAATAATACTTTTACTTCTTTAAAATAAATAGTGAGAATATGAAGGTTTTATTAAAAGTGAGTTTAATTTTTTTATTGTTTTTCACAATAAATAAGGTAAATTCACAAGAAAAAGCAGAGATATTAAAGTATCCAAAAGAATGGAGGCTAGAGAAGGTGAAGTTTCCTTTAGATTTTGCAAAAGAGATCACTTGGAAAGGTTTTGAAGAGTTGCGTTTTTCTCCTGGAATGTTTGATAGATCTAGTGAAAACTATTTCACGTATTATTTTGCTGTTCAAGTAGAAGATGCAATAGAGGTAACGGAGAAAGAGGTACAAAGTTTTTTGAACACATATTATAGAGGGCTTTGCAAGGCAGTAAATAGTAAAGAGAAGTTTAATATAGATTATAAAATGATACAAGCAACAACTACAAAGTTAGAAGATTGTTTGTTAGCGGGAAGTATTAACTTTTACGATAGTTTTACAAACGGAAAAGAAACGGTTTTAAAAATGTTGATTACATTTAAAAAGAATACAGAGAATAAAGTTATGCTATTGGTTTCTGTTGTACCAGAAGATAAAGTGTCAAAACTAAAAGGATTACACGAAAAGAATATACAGAATAACCTACCTAAATAAGCTTAGGCACGTTTTTTGCCTAGAATAAAGAAATTGAAATACCATGACGAGTCGTTTTTTACTGTTTTTTTTAATTTTTTCTTCTTTTTTAGAAGCACAAGACTTTTCTAGAATTAAAGAAAAAACGGATGTGTATGATACTGTATTAACAGCCGAAAAACTGAGTGAACTAATTAAAAGAGATTTTTCTAATAAAGAGGACCAAGTAAAAGCAGTGTATGCATGGTTAACAAAGAATATTAGGTACGATTTAAAAGAATTTTACAATCCGAATCGGGAAACCAAAACTACATTTCAATATAGAACATTAGAAGAGAAAGAACGAAAGATTAAAGCAATTAATGATAAAATTGTAAAAGAAACCTTAACAAGGAAAAGAGCTGTTTGTGAAGGGTATGCTAGAAGTTTTGCGAAGATATGTTCGTTTTTAAATATTGAAAATGAATTTATACAAGGGTATGTAAGAACTTCGGTAAATACGATAAGAAGGCCAGAATTACAACCCAATCATGCTTGGAATGCTGTAAAAATAAATGGTAAATGGATGTATGTAGACGCTACTTGGGGAGCAGGTTCTGAAAATAATGGAAGATGGCACCGAAAATTTAATTCGTATTACTACAATATTCCAAAAGAAAAATACTTTAAAACACATTTACCAGAAAAAGCTGTTTGGAGATTAAGAGTAGGGCGTATTAATAAAGAGGAATTTTATAAGCAACCTATTTACAGTAATGATTTTTTAAAATTAGATACAGAATTAATAACACCAAAGGAAGGAATACTTTATAAAAACGAAAAAGGAGTGATACAGTTTACTTTAAAAAATGTTAATAATAAAGAAATATTATTTGGTTTTTTAGGATCTAGTATTGCTTCAAAACCAACTATTTTAAACACTAAGAATAATAAAACGATTGTTTCTATTACTCCACCAAAAAATGCGCAACAATGTTTTTTATTAGTAGATAGAAAAGTTGCAATTCATTTTTTAATAGGAAGATGATTGTTAATTATTGATCGCTTCTCCTAAAGTTGTTTAATTAGAGATTTTTTATATATTTATAAAAAAAACGTTTATGAAAAAAGGGATTCTCTTACTTCTATTGTTTGGTTATTCTAATTCTTTAATAAGTCAAGATTTAAAAAAAGTAGATAAATTTATTCGATCTTATAAAGATCCGGTTTCAATAGAATCATTATCGAAAAGGATAGATTCTGATTTTAAAAATCCCGTGCAGAGCGATAATCGAAGTATTTATCAATAGGTGGAATCACAAAGTTCATTTTTGTCATCAATTAATGCTACTTGATAATTTTTTCTCACTTCTATTATTGATGTTTTTTGTGGTAGTTATCTGTATTTAAGTTTTTTTACGGAAGTGTAATCTCCTTCTTCTTTACCTTGATGTAAAGAAGCAAAAATCAAGACGGATGATAAAAAACAAGAAAATACTGCGGTACCACCAGCCATAGATAAAAAGAACTCGCCAAAGGCTCAAACAGCTTTTTATCTCTATGCCAACGCTGCTACCTTGATTTTTTTTTTAAATCAATAGGTCCAATTATAATTTCCGTTTTTTGTCATCAATGCTGCTTGAAATTCCTTTTCTCAGGTTTCGAAATGACAATTTTAAAAGTTGAAATTTCCATATTGAAACCAGATTAAATATCCTCTTTAAATTTTAAAGAGGATATTTGTTTTTTTATTTTTTAGTTAAAAAATCTTGTTTACTTAAAATTTGAAGTGATTTTTTTCCCTTGTTCTGTTTTGTTTTCTCAAATTTTCCAATTTCTTTTTGTTTAATTTTCTCAAAATCGTTTTTGGCCTTTTTTAGTTGAGTTTCGAAAACTTCTTGATTTTCTAATTGAGCTCTAGATGGTTTATCAAACTGATTCGCAACTTCGCCATATAATTTTGAAAGTTTTTCACGTAGTTCTGGTTCAGCTTCCTCAACATATAAGTCACCAGTAGTTACTACTAAAGTTTCTTTTAAAGGTTGTAATTTATTGATAACCTTAGATGCTGTCTTTTTAAATTTTGCGTCCTTTTTTAAGATAGACTTTGCATCTTTAATATAAGCATCAATTTGATATACTAAATATGCTAAATCTTCCATGTCATTAAACAATTCTACAGTAGTTTTTCTATGAGCAATTCTATCATTATTGCTAATTAATGATTTAGGATCATTTTTTACGGTGATAGCACTTGTATATTCTTTTTTCCCTTTTTTAAGTACTACTTTATAAGTGCCAGCAGCAACACGAGGAGCTACAAAACCTTCTCGAACTCTATTTTTACCTGCCGCTACTTTTGGACTTTTTTGACGGAAATTCCAATTGACTATATTTATTCCTTTAGATTTACCAGGAACTAACGTTGTAATTTCTGTATCGTTTTGATCTTTAATAGTCAGTGTCATTTTACCAAATGTGTGTCG
Source organism: uncultured Tenacibaculum sp. (assembly GCA_938041625.1). Taxonomy (GTDB): domain Bacteria; phylum Bacteroidota; class Bacteroidia; order Flavobacteriales; family Flavobacteriaceae; genus Polaribacter. The sequence continues at coordinate 3,111 of CALISK010000248.1, forward strand.
CTTTTTTAAATAATAAATAATTTTACCACTGGTACTAGGATTATTACCTACAAATTGCAACTCAGTACTTCCTCCTCCGAATCCTCCTTGCTCTTTTACAATAGCTGGTTTCGTATTGAAAAAATGAACGTTTTTAGCCAATATTTCTTGATTCACTTCTCTAAGTGGAGAAATATCGTCAATAATAATAACTCCCCGTCCGTGAGTACCTAATACTAAATCATTCGTTTGTTTTTGTAAATCAATAAAATGTACTGCAGCTGCTGGCATCTCATTTGTAAAACGTGACCAGTTTTTACCTCCATCTGTAGTAATAAACAATCCAAACTCTGTTCCAAGAAATAGTAAATCTTTATTAACATAATCTTCTTGAATGTTTCTAGCAAAACCAATAATATTATCTGTAACTATAGATTTCCATGTTTTTCCGTAATCGATTGTTTTATAAACATAAGTGGTCATGTCTCCAGTAGTATGACCATCAAAAACAGCATAAGCAGTTGCTTTATCATGTGAACTAGCTTCAATATGATATACCCAAGTGTTTTTTGGAAGACCAGAAATATTGTCAATGGTATTTGTCCATGTTTTTCCACCATTTAAAGTTACCTGTACATTTCCATCGTCGGTACCAACCCAAATTACTTTCTCATCTAAGGGAGATTCTGCAATAGTAAAGATGGTAGTATGTGTTTCTGCTCCAGATTTATCTACAGAAATACCTCCCGATTCTTTGTCTTGTTTTTTAGGATCATTTGTTGTTAAATCTGGCGAAATCTTTTTCCAATTATCTCCCATATCTTCACTCACATGTAAAAATTGACTTCCCATGTAAAATCGATTTGGTTGATGATCACTTATAGCCATTGGAGCATTCCAATTAAATCTTAAATCTGCTTCCCCTTTTATAGGTAATGGTTGTATGGCTTTAGTAAAGTTTTTATCAACATCATATCTCCAAACTTGTTGCGCACCTTGCATTTCAGAATAAATCATGTTTTTCGTAGGGTGTTTTAAAACTCTAAAACCATCTCCTACACCAACACGTTTCCAATCTCTAGCCTCTACACCACCAGGTGAAGAAGAAGGACCATACCAAGAACCGTTATCTTGTAATCCACCATATATATTGTACGGTTCTTCATTATCAACACTAATATGATAAAATTGAGAAAGCGGAAGATTGTCAACTATTTCCATAGTAGTACCACTATCCCAACTTCTATATACACCACCATCTGTTCCTACGTACATGGCTTCTGGGTTTTTAATATCAAAAATAACATCATGAATATCTGGATGCATTTGACCTAAAGTTTTAAATGTTTTACCACCATCTCTAGAGGTAGACCCCAAGAAACCACCTTTAACTAAAATATCTGGATTTGTAGGATGTACTACTAATCTAGAAAAATAAAAAGGACGAACGACTAATTCGAAATCACTATTTAATAATTTCCAATTGGCACCAGAATCATCAGATCTATATAATCCTTTATTCTCTTTACTTTCTACAACAGCAAAAACGAGATTAGGTTTAGAAGGGGCAATAGCAATTGCAAACCTAC
>CALISK010000249.1 GCA_938041625.1 uncultured Tenacibaculum sp.
GAAGAATTGAGTATTCGAGGCTTTTTACAATCTAGTTTAGTTAACTATTTTAAAAACCCTAAAAAGGCAATTTTTATTGCTTCATTATTTTTTGGAATAGTACATTTAATTCGTTTTGATAAAGGGATTTACGGAGAGTTGTCTCAAATTTTTTATGCTACTTTTATAGGTATGATGTTTGGAGTATTACTTCTAATTACCAAACGTATTTATCCTTTAGTAATTATTCATACTTTGATTGATTTTTTTGCTAAAATTGATCGTGTGGAACAAAATTTCAATATTGAGAACATAAATACAACTCCGACTTCCTTACCTAATGCAGTATTAAACATATTAGTTGTCTTACCTTGTTTATTATATGGGTTATTTTTAATGAAAAAATATATCGTAAATAATCATAACTGAATTCGCTTTAGCGTTCCTTATTATATTTGTAAAGAAAGTTGATTTTTGTGTACTTAATAGCTAATAATCTTTTTAAGAAAAAACAATGAATACTAAACTAAATAGATCCGATTGGATATTACTTGCTATTCTTTTTGGAGCTACTATAATTTTTAATTCTATAGATTATTATAGAGAAGGGAATAAATTAATAGAATATTTTATTGATTTTCCTACATCAACTGTCATTTCTATTATACTCATATTAATATTTTTATACATTCTTATTCCTAAGTTTCTAATTGAAAAAAAGAAATATATCACTTTTTTTATTGGAAGTCTTTTAGTCTTAACGTGTTTTGGTTCTTTAGATAGATTCATCAGTTTTTTAAGTGGAGGTGAAAAATGGAATAAACTACCTAGTTTATTACTCTTTTTACAGGGTGGTTTATACAATGCTACCGATATAATTGGGTTTCCTTTAGGAATACTATTGATAAAAAAATTTTACGAAGGACAAACGGAATATTTGAAAATAGAAAAACAACAAAAAGAAAACGAATTAAAATTATTACGCTCTCAAATAGACCCTCATTTTTTATTCAATAATCTAAATACATTAGATAGTTTAATTGATTCTGATTCTGAAAAAGCAAAAGAATATATAAATCGATTGTCTCTAATATATAGATATTTGATAAAAACTAAAGATGTAGAGGTAATGGAACTTTCTGAAGAAATTCAATTAGCAGAAAACTATATTTTTTTAATTCAAACAAGGTTTGGAGATGACTATAATTTTAAAATTGATAAAAGGATAGATATTTCTAATAAATTCATACCTACAGGAGCTATTCAAGCATTATTAGAAAATGTAGTAAAACATAATAAACCTAATAAAGTTCCAATTAAAACTATAATAACCTTAGAAGAAGATTGGTTAAAAGTAATTAACGAAAAATCAAATTTGTTTGTTAAAAAAGAGTCCTTTGGTACAGGTTTAGAAAACTTAAAAACACGTTATAAGTTATTGTCTGATAAAGAAATTAGTGTTATTAATACTGATAAAGAATTTAAAGTAGTAATTCCAATTATAAAATTAAGTAAAGAAATTTAGAGGTATGAAAATTTTAATTTTAGAAGACGAAATTCCAGCATATCAAAAATTAGTGTTGTATTTAAATAATTTTTTTCAAGAAGAAATTCCGCACGATTGGGCAAGAAGTATCGTTGATGGAGAAGAGTTACTAAAAGAAAACAAATACGATTTTATTCTTTCTGATATTCAATTGTTAGATGGAATTTCATTTGATTTATTTGATGATGTTTCTACAGATATTCCCATTATTTTTTGTTCGGCACATGATGAGTATCTGTTTAAAGCATTTAATACTAACGGAATTGCATATATTCTAAAACCATATTCTAAATCAGATTTTAATAAAGCTATTGAAAAATATCAAGCTTTATTTAATCAAGGTACTTACAATAAGTTAAATCATGAAACATTAACTAATTTAAAAACAGCATTAAAAGAGGAAAGCACAGTTTTTAAAAAAAGGTTTGTGATTAAAAAAACTAAAGGAATACAGCTTTTAAATGTTTCAGATATTAGCTTAATTGTAGCTTCGGGTGATTTTTGTATTGCTACAGATTTGAAAGGAAAAAAGCATACGATATCACAAACATTAGGAGCAATATTTCAACAATTAAATCCAGATAAGTTTTTTAAAATCAATAGAAGTGAAATTATCAATATAGACTTTATTGAAAATATAGAAAGTCATTTTAAAAATAGACTTTTATTAAAAGTTACAGGAAATAAAGAAAAAGCGATGACTAGTTCTTCTACAACAGCAGAGTTTAGAAAATGGTTAGAACAGTAGTTTTAAGAACGTAATTAATGCATAAAAAAGAGATGCAAATTAAATTTACATCTCTTGGGGGTATTTAAAAATAGTAGAAGATTTTGTTATTGTTTAACAAAATTAATGGTTTTACAAGCTGATATTTTTCCGCAAGTAGCAGAATTAGCTTCATAACAAACTTCTACTGTGCCAGACTGTTGAACATGATCTTCAATTAATATAAATCTAGGCCTTCTAGGTGTAACAACTTCTCCATTTACAGTCCATTTAACAGAGTTAGGATCTATATCTCTTATACTTAGTGTTTGTACACCTGCAAATTGTTTTTTAGCATAAGAGAATTCAATAATACCATTAAAAACAGAGCAATCTATCGGTTTTGGTTCATTTGGTGTTTCTTCTCCGTTGTCCCCGTTGTCCCCGTTGTCTCCGTTGTCTCCGTTGTCCCCGTTGTCTCCGTTGTCTCCGTTGTCTCCGTTGTTTCCGTTGTCTCCGTTGTCTCCGTTGTCCCCGTTGCCTCCGTTGCCTCCGTTGCCTCCGTTGTCCCCGTTGTCCCCGTTGTCTCCGTTGTCTCCGTTGTCTCCGTTGTCCCCGTTGTTTCCGTTGCCTCCGTTGTCCCCGTTGTCTCCGTTGTCCATGTCATCTAAGGTTTGCGATGCACCCTCAATTATTTCAGATAATTGATCTGTTTGTTGTTCTTCAATTTCAGTTTCATTTTCTTGACATGAAACAACGATAAGTGTAAATAGAATAATTAATTTAAAAAATCTCATAAATTTAAAATTAGAGTTACTGAATTGTGTTAAAAACTTTTATGAAAAGAAAAACCTTAGCTAATTGTAATGGTTTTTTCTTTATGATATGTATTAGTACAATTCAGATCTAATTTACCCTACTTGTTTTTTTTTTTTTGGAATTAAAAATAAAAAAACTGATTTTTAGTTCTTTATATTTGGGTTGGTGAGAGAGTCTAAAAAAGAAACAATGGGTTGGAGCCCATTGTGTTTTAATTAAAAAAAGTTTTAAATAATAAATTGTTAACTGTCTATTTCTTGACAAAGTTCAATTAAAACACCGTTTGTTGTTTTAGGGTGTAAAAAAGCAACTAATTTATTGTCTGCTCCTTTTTTAGGAATTTCGTTAAGAACTGTGAAACCTTCCTCTTTTAATCTTTTAATTTCGCTTACAATATCTTCTACAGCAAAAGCAATGTGATGAATACCTTCTCCTTTTTTTTCTATAAACTTAGCAATAGGACTGTCAGGTTTTGTAGCTTCTAATAGTTCAATTTTATTTGGACCCGTTTTAAAGAATGAAGTTTTTACACCTTCACTAGCTACTTCTTCCATTTTATAATGAGGTTTGCCAAAAAGTGAAGCAAAAAGAGCATTAGATTTTTCAATATCTTTTACAGCAATACCAATGTGTTCTATCTTATCCATAAAAATATAATAATGAGCAAAGTTAAAGAAATAGATTTAAAAATCATTTAAATCTATTTCTTCTGCCATCACTAAAAGAATATCAGATTTACTTAAAAAAGACAATATTTGCAGTGTAATACTTTTAAGTTGCTCATGAGCATTACAGAAGTGCCAAATATTTTCTAAAAAAAGTGTAAAATCACTGTTTCTATCAAAATTAAAAGCTTTCGATTGGGCAACAATAGTTAAAAGTTGTTGTATGTGTTCTCTTGCTTTTTGTGTTTTCTCATAAAATGGTAAGTATGTTTGCCAAACATCATCTTGAGCTTGTGCCAATAAACGAGAAGTAAAATTGAATATTTCTTTTCTTTTCCCCCTTGTTTTAGGTATGTAATTAGCTAATTCTGTTCTTATAGTTGATAATTGAGATACTTGAGGGAGATTGTTTTTTTTCAAAATTTCTTCTGTTGAAAATAACCAATTCCTAAAGGAAGCCATACTTGTGCTATTTTTAATTTCAAGTAGGTTCGCTAACTCATGTATTTGCATGAGTTGTATATTTAGTTCTTTAACGATATTAACTTTTGAAGGTTTCATAATTATTCAGGTAATAATTTCATAGTGGTTTCTCCATCTCCAGTTTCTACATGATGCCATTCCATTCCATCTTCACTTAATTTAATTTTAATTTGAACAATGTTTTCTGGCTTAACCTCTCTAAGCTCATTTGCTTGTACAATTACTTTTGTTTTATGATGAATTGCTTTTTTTTCTTGAACATGGGGAGTTAATTCAGTATTTATTTTACGAATTAATTTTTCAAAATCAGCTTTTTCATCAACTAAAGAGATGTATTTTTTTGCAAGGTTTTTAGAGAGTGATTGAAGAGCAATATCTTTTTGATTGGTGTCTGATTTAATTCTTTTCTCTAAAGTTTCTGTTTCTTTAGCAATAACACTTCGTAGTTCAGTAGAAATTTTTCTATTAAAAGTTTCTGCCTGAGAAAAATCTTTTAAAATAGCATAGGTAGTAGAATTAAATTGAATGTTATCTATTGGTTCATATTTCTTCTCGTTTTCACTTTCTAAATTACCAATTGCTACAGGTATGCTCAGTTCTATGTCTGGAGTTCGAAAACGAGGAACCGAAAATGTTTTTAATAATTTGTCTTTAGCGTATATCTCAGCAATTCTGGCAGACTCTAAGTCTGCCATCATTCTTGCTTGATTAACTCCAATTACTAAAGAACTTAAATAGTCTTTTAAATCAATCATTTCTTTGTTTTTAGTTTATTCAGTAGGTTGTGATACGATAGCATCTTCTAGAATTCCTAATAATTTTTCCATTCCTTCTGGCATCTCATCTTGAGTAACTTTCACTTTAACGCCCAAATGAAAAGTCTTGTCAATCTTATGCCCTTGTCGTGTATTACGTTGATAAGAAACATTTGTTTTTAACTTTATAGTATTTACATTTTCATTGTAGTTAAGAGAATTCAAACCTACAGCATAGTTTTTATTAGTGTTTTTATTATTAGAAGAAAAACCAGCACTAAATTTGAACTTACTTCCAACACGTTTATACTCCATAGAAGTAATTTTAGCATTGAAATCAATGCTTCCTTCTTCTACTCTAATAAATGGAATAGGCATCATAGTGATAATAGGTACCTGTAAACGCATTTCTTCAAATTTTGCAGGTACAGAAGCAATATCCTCAACAGTAATGTCAAAAGTAGCTCCAGAACCAGAACCTCCTGTAGCCGCAAGGCTATTACCTGCTGTTATTCCAACAGCATCTAAGTTAGGAGAGATTAGAGTTATACCTCCGTTACCATCTACGGTTGTTACTGTAACACTTACTCCATCAACAGAAAGAACGTCTCCATTTACATAATTTGTACCAGCACTATCGATGGTTACTGTTTTTGCTTTTCCTTTAACAGCAGGCTGATAAGGCTCTACCATTTTAGGATATTTAAAACTTACATATACTGGTTCTCCAGGTTTAATTTCACCAGTAGTTTCATCTTCAGTATCTGGTGTAAAACCAATACTTTTTACAAAATCTACAGTAGATAATGCTGCTTTTGATTGTGCATCTACAATAGCACTAAGAGGTCCCCCAATCATACCAGAAAAATCAATGCTAGACAGTTCTTGTCCAGGATCATAATTTGATAAACTCATAATAATTAAATTTTAATACCTACTCTATTTTTTATTTGGCTTTTCGGCTTCCACCTTCAATAATATTTCGAAATATTGAATACAAAATTCAAAAAAAGAGCTGTTTAAATTTGTAGTATAAAAACTAAAAAAGGAAGAGATATATGCTGTTTTATTTTAGGTGTTTTTCTCTATACTTAAGAGTTTTAAAAAATGTATGGGGAGTAATTTTAGTTTTTATATTGAAACTGGCGAAGGGATTTGTCTATTGATAAGATCAGTCTTTTCAATAAATACTGACAAGCAGATAGTATTAATAAAGTTATAAACTATATTTTTATATAGAAGAAATTAGCTATGAATCTTTCAAAAAGTATTTGTTGTGTAATAATGTTTGTAAAATAAAGTAGCTAATAAAAAATCACATTATTAACCTTTTAAATTTTTTATTATGAAAACTATTAAAATTATGGCAGTTGTATTATTTATAATTGCACTTACTGGATGTCAAAAAGACGAGGATACTGTAAGTAACAGTATAGAAACTGGAAAAGTAGAAAAGCCTTGGAATATGATATCGTACAAGGGTATGATTGAAAGATTGGA
>CALISK010000250.1 GCA_938041625.1 uncultured Tenacibaculum sp.
TTTTTCTGAATGGGCAATTTTTACAATTCCTTTAATTGTGTTTTGAGCAAGCAAATTAAGAGATATGGTCATACAGAAAAGTATAGACCCAATTGTCTTTTTCATAGTTTTTTCATTTTCAATAGCATAGCTAAAGTATATTTTTTATAATAACATCTAAGTTTGTTAACAAAAAATTAACATTTAAAAACACTGTTTGATAACTAGTAATCATCTAAATTTGTAATTGCTATGAATAAATTTTTCTTTTTTTTAACCTTGTTTTTTACAGGAATTTCAATATCTGCGCAAAAAAAATATGCAATAAGAACTGTTGCTTTTTATAACCTTGAAAACTTATTTGATACTATAAACGATGTTTCTAAGGATGATGAATTTAGTCCTATGATGGAGCTAAAATCAAATAAAACGAAAGCATATTGGGGTAAAATAGAAAATTTATCTAAAGTGATTCATCAAATAGGTAGAGAGAAAACAAAAACGAGTCCAGTAATATTGGGAGTTGCTGAAATTGAAAATATAAAAGTTTTGGAAGATTTAGTCAAATCTGAAAATCTAAAGAAAAAAAACTACGGAATTATTCATTTTGATTCCCCAGATAAAAGAGGAATTGATGTGGCTTTATTATATCAACCTAGGTATTTTAAACCCATACACTATGAAGCTATAAACCCTAATATTTATTTTAAAAACAGAAAAATATTTACAAGAGACATTCTCTTGGTTTCTGGTTATTTAGATGGTGAATTAATACATGTTATTGTAAATCATTGGCCTTCCAGAAGAGGAGGAGAGGCTGAAAGTAGTTATTTAAGAGAAAAAGCGGCGTACAAAGTAACTCAAATTATTGCTAAAATAAGAGAGAACGATGAAAATGCGAAGATCCTTATTATGGGAGATTTTAATGACGACCCTACGAATTCTAGTTTTAAAAAGATCTTAAAAACAAAATCAAAAAAAGAGGATGTAAAAGAGAAAGATATTTTTAATCCTTATGAGAAAATGTTTGAAAAAGGGCTAAACACTTTAGGGTATCGAGACAATATAAATTTATTTGATCAAATATTATTTACAACTCCTTTATTACAGAAAACAAAAGATAAAAAAGAATATACTACTTATAAAATGTTTAAGTCAGGCATCTTTAACAAACGTTTTCTGACTCAGAAAAAAGGACGTTATAAAGGATACCCCTTTAGAAGCTTTTCTAATGGTCGATATTCAGGAGGTTATAGTGATCATTATCCTGTCTATTTGTACTTAATAAAGGAAAAAAACTGAAAGTAGTTATATCTTTTTTAGTTTTTACAAAGTTCATTTAAATAACTATTTAAACGAAGTTGAAATAAAGTGCCTTTTAATAAATCTTCTATTTGGCCTAATTCAACTCTAGATACAGCTAAACTAATTTTGTTAGAAGGGGTTTGTAAAAGTAAAGATCTACAATCATCTGCTAGTTTACACTCAAAGCATTGTGTTTGAGTTTTTGAATCAATGATTTTTTCAAGAAATAATTCAATTTCTTCTTCTACTAAATGAAACCCAGTATCTCTAAAAATAATTTGTATTAAGTTAGTTGATCGACTATTCCATACAAAAGAAATGCCTATTTGGTTTTCATATATTTTATTTATTTCGTCCACAATCTTAATTATTTATACTTAATCTAAACAAATATAATACTTATTTAGATTAAATATAAATAAAGTTGTTGTTTTAAACTTGTTTATAACATTTTCAGATTATAATTTCGTGCTAAAACCATAACAAGGGGTTTAACTCCCTTGATTTTCTTTAAATTTTGAATATTTATTATGCGAAATAGTTTAACAGTAAATTTATTCTGCGTAAAATTATTTTAAGTCTTTTAAGAGTAATTGAATAGAGGTATTTCCTTTCCAAGTATTTTCTTCTAATTGATAGGTGATTTCAAAACCGTTATTTATTTCATTCATTTTATATCCTAAATTAAAACCTATAGCTCCAAAAGTATTTCGATTGCTTCCTTGAAAAACATTTAATTTTAAATGTTTTTTATCTTCTCCTACTTGTTTTCCATATCCATTATCACGAACTGCACTTGTTTTAAAAATAGGATTCATATTTTGTGGGCCAAAAGGGCCCATTTGTTTAATAATTCTAAAGAATTTAGGGGTAATTTCTGTAAAATCTAATTCTGTATCGATAACAATTTCAGGAGTTAATAATTTTGTGTCAATCGTTTCTTTCACAACTTCTTCAAATTTCTTTTTAAAAGACTCGTATTTTTCTGGTTTTATAGTTAAACCAGCGGCATATTTATGTCCTCCATATTGCTCAATAAATTCTTCGCAAGCTTCTAGCGCATTGTATACATCAAAACCTTTTACAGAACGAACAGATGCAGCTAATTTTTCTCCACTTTTTGTAAATACAACAGTTGGCCTATAATAGGTTTCTATTAATCGAGAAGCTACTATTCCAATAACTCCTTTATGCCAATCATCATCATATACAACAGTGGCATGATTCTCAGTTTCATTAGCATCTATTATTTGATATAAGGCAGCTTGAGTAATGCTTTTATCTAATTCTTTTCTGTTAGAATTAAATTGTTCAATTGAAGCGGCAATTTCTAAAGCATCTTCAAAGTTATTTTCGATAAGTAAGCTAACAGCATAATTACCATGCTTTATTCTACCTGCCGCATTTATTCTTGGAGCAATAATGAAAACAACATCTGAAATAGAAATTTCTTTTTTATCGAGTTGATGTATAAGTACTTTAATACCAATTCTAGGACTCGAATTAATAACTTGTAAACCGTAATAAGCTAAGATTCTGTTTTCTCCAGTCATAGGAACAATATCTGCAGCAATCGCAGTAACAACAAGATCTAAATAGTGTGTTAAATCATGAATTGTTTTTCCCTGGTTATGTGCTAATGCTTGAATTAATTTAAAACCAACACCGCAACCACAAAGCTCTTTGTAAGGATAAGAACAATCTTTCCTTTTAGGGTTTAAAACAGCACTCGCTTTTGGTATATTTTCTCCAGGTTTATGATGATCACAAATAATAAAGTCTATTTCTTTTTTTGTAGCGTATGCAACTTTATCTATAGCCTTTATACCACAATCTAAAGCAATTATTAAACTAAACTCATTATCACTTGCAAAATCTATTCCTTGGTAAGAAACTCCATATCCTTCTTCATATCTATCAGGAATATAGGTAGTAATATTAGGATAATAGGTAATTAAATAAGCATACATTAAAGAAACAGAAGTAGTACCATCTACATCATAATCACCAAAAATTAAGATGTTTTCATTATTTATAATTGCTCTTTCTATTCGATCAACAGCTTTATCCATATCTTTCATTAAATAAGGATCATGTAAATTATCTAAAGAAGGGCGAAAAAAATGTTTAGCTTCTTCAAAAGTTGTAATTCCTCTTTGTGCTAAAACGGAAGCTATCTTAGGGCTTACAGATAATTCTGAAGCTAAATCTTTAACAATAGTATTATTAGGATCTGGTTTTAGAATCCAACGCATATAGACAATTTTGATTATTTAATTTGAAAGTGCTATTTGTAAAAACGATGATCAAGGAGTTTTAAACTCCTTGATCTTTGAAATAGATTAAACTTGTATTATTGGTTATGAAGCTTTATTTCAGTGGTAACGGTAGAAAATTTTCTAAACATTTCCATAACGCCACAATATTTTTCTATAGATAAATTAACTACTTTATTTAATTTTTCTTCATCTAATTTTTCTCCATAAAAATGATAAACAACATGGGTTTTATCATAGTACTTAGGATGTTCATCGGTTAAGTTAGCTTCAACGATTATTTTAAAATCATTAAAATCAACACGCATTTTTTCGGCAATTAATACTACATCTAAGCCAGAGCAACCGGCTAAAGAAGAAAGCATTAAAGCTTTAGGAGAAGCACCAACTTCATTTCCTCCATTACTAAATGAAGTATCCATTAAAACTTGAGCTCCATTAGGGTTATCACTTTTAAATAATAGATTTTTCTTCCATTCTGTAGTTACAATATTTGATGACATGTGAGATTTTTTTTGTTTATTGTGTGAAATTACAAAACTATTTAAAAACAAGAACAAATTATGCCATTAGTAACACCTTTAGATCCTAATCATGACGAAGAAACAAAGAAATTAGCGGATTTCTATAACGAAACACTAGGGTTCTGTCCAAACTCTGTATTAACAATGCAACGTAGACCAGAAATTTCAAAAGCTTTTATTAATTTAAATAAAGCAGTAATGGAAAATCATGGACGTGTTACTTCTGCTTTAAAAAGAATGATTGCTTGGGTAAGTAGTAATGCTACTGGTTGTCGTTATTGTCAAGCGCATGCAATAAGAGCAGCAGAACGTTATGGAGCAGAACAAGAACAATTAGATAATATTTGGGAATATAAAACACATGCAGCTTTTTCAGATGCAGAACGTGCAGCATTAGATTTTTCATTAGCAGCTTCTATGGTGCCAAATAACGTAGATGAAACTATAAAAACAGAATTATATAAATATTGGAATGAAGGAGAAATAGTTGAAATGTTAGGAGTAGTTTCTCTTTTTGGTTATTTAAATAGGTGGAATGATTCTATGGGAACAAGTATTGAAGATGGAGCAGTTGAAAGTGGAGATCAATATTTAGGAAAGCATGGTTGGAATAAAGGAAAACATATATAATTAAAATTAGATAAAAAAACCTCTTATAAATCAATCAAAATAGATTTATAGGAGGTTATTTATTAAAAGTCTAGACTAAATTAAAGCCTAGATATAAATGTAACTAAGTTAATGTCTCTTGAAAGATTTAGTTTTTTACGTATCCTATACCTTCCCATTTTAACACTTTCATAGGATATTCCCATTAAAAGAGCAATATCTTTAGAGCTTAAACTTAATTTTAAAAAAGAACATAATTTTAGTTCAGAAGGACTAAGTGAAGGATGTTCTGTTTTTAACTTGTTGAAAAAACTATCGTTAATTTGTTCAAAATGAGTTTTAAATTCATTCCAATTGTTTTTTGAGTTGTTTTTAAAAATAGAACTTAATTGTTCTAGTTTTGAATGATACTTACAGGGTATTTCTGCTTGTAATCTCTTTATAAATTGCTTTTTTAATTCTTCATTTTCTATAGCTTGTAATGCAGTTGTAGCAAGTTTTTTATTTTTCAATTCTAGATTTTTTTTGACTTTAAACAGTTTTAATTCAACTATTTTTTTTCTGTCTTCAATTAATTGCTTTTCTAGTTGATGTTTTGATTTTATTTTAAAAAAATAAAAAAAGGTATAAACTAAAGAAATACAATAAATAATAAAAAACACCCAAATAAACATGGAGCTAGTTTTAATATGACTAAAAGTTAATTCTAGATTTTTTTCCTCATATGTGTTTATAAGCATACAAGAAAAATAGTTTTTAGTTTTTTCTAAGTATTTATTAGTGCTATAATGATTAGTGAAATCTTCATTAGCAAAAACTTTGGATTGAAGAGGAAAAGAGAATATTAATAAAAGTAGTAAACTTTTATAAGCAAACGGTTTATTTGTAGGGGACATAATAAGGTTTGATTTATAAGGTTGGTTATTTTAATAATTAATAGTTACGTTGATATAACTAATAAGGTAATTTGTTATTGTATTGTAGTTTTTTATAAGTTTTAGAGGGTGATGTTTAAAGGTTACATTATCAGTTAAATAAGTTTTTTTGTTATGTTTTTTTTTGTCAAACAAGATATTTTAGGACTCTTTTGTTACTTTTTGTAACGCATATATATACTTTTTGTAATCCCTTTTTTGGTGTAAAATTCTTGTTTTTATTTAGAATTTTGCGCTAAGATTAATTTTTTACAGTTATTTACCTGTTAGTCAGTGTTTTTGTGAAATAAATATACTTAAAAAAATTAATTTAACCTCTAACCTAGGTTATTTAAATTAAATCTAAACCACTGTAATGAAAAAACAGACCTCTTATTATTTGATCATTGTTTATTTTACTTTTTATACAAATGTTTTTGCTCAAATACCTACTGCTCCATTTAATAAAACATGGGAAAAAGTAGCGATTCTTTCAGATGAATTTGAAGGAAATACATTAGATGAAACAAAATGGGATGATTACCATCCGCATTGGTCAGGAAGACCCCCAAGTGAATTTAAAAAAGGGAATGCATTTGTAGAGAATGGTTATCTTAAATTAAGGTCTACTTTAAAGAAAAATCCATCCACTGTAAATAACCCACTTAAAGATGTTTGGGTGAATTCTGCTGCTTGCGTTTCTAAAGGGTGGAATGCTAAACCAGGGTACTATTATGAAGCAAAATTTAAAGCATCATCATTATCTATGACCTCGTCTTTTTGGTTTAGAGTAGGTGATTTTTCAGAAATTGACGTAATAGAACATATTGGAAACCCTTCCGTAGAAAAGAGACAGGATGATTTACCTTTTGAATATGCTGCAAATACACATTACTATGGTAAACATAAAGAACTAAAAAATAAAAAAGCAACATGGAAAATGCCCAAAAGAGGACGTGATGATTTTCATACATATGGTTTTTGGTGGAAAAGCGCGAATGAATTGTTGTTTTATTATGATGGAAAAGAAGTCATGAAAATTGTACCTCGTGTACCTCTTGATGAAAATTTAAAAATGATTTTTGATACCGAAGTTTTTCCTTTTGCACAAGCAGGAGTTCCTAATATAGGATTACCAAAAGTGGAAAATTTGAAAGATAACTCTAAGAATACGATGTTGGTAGACTGGGTGAGAGTTTATCAATTAAAAGATAAAGCTAAATTAGAAGATACAGTTTCTTTCAAAAAAGCGCCTACAGCTCTATATCAAAAAAAAGAATATTCATTTGATATAGAATATACTGCTTCTGAAGATAGAGAGATTGTAATAGGTTTTTATAAGAATGATAAGTGGGTAGCTTCTAAGAAAGAAAAAGTAAGTAAAGGTAGTGGATCAAAATTAATAAAAGTGACACTTCCAGAAACTCCAGAAGTAGGAAAGGGATATAGTTATAAATTAGATATCCGTCCATTAAATACTACATGGAGAGACGCAATAGAGAATGATGTAGTAGAAAATGTAGAAGTGGTAAAGTTTATTATTACAGATGGAACCTATTTTATTAATTCAATATCTAATAATCAACGTTTATTGGCTAGGTCTATAGAATCGCACAGTGGAAGAATGCATGATCCTGCTAAATTTGACGATCAGAAATGGATTTTTAAGCGTATAGGAAATAGTGTTTATACTATAAAGAATAAAGGAACTCAAAGATATTTAGAAGTTTCTAATGGTAAATGTACTGATGGAGTAAATGTAGCTACATGGACAGAAGCGAATAGTAACCATCAAAAATGGGAAATAGTAGAAAATGGTAAAGAAATTTATGGATTGAAACCATTGCATTGCCAAAACTTAGGATTGGATAGGTCTAAAGGAATTATTAATGCGAATGTTCAAATTTGGAACTATAGTACAAGTAATAATAATCAAAAATGGAGAATTATTGAAATACCAACTATTAATCAGAAAAATAATAAACAGCATGGTTTTGAATCATTTGTAAATGATAAAGAAAAAGTATCATTTTTTCCAAATCCTTCTAAAGAGTTGTTGTTTGTTTCTGGGCTTCGTTTAGGAGACGAAATTTCTATATATAGCCTTCAAGGTAAAAGAATAAAAACATTAAAATCGAATACAACGAATACTAAAATATCGATATCTAACCTTTCTAAAGGAATGTATTTAATTCAAATCAACAATAAATCAGTATATAAATTTATTAAAAAGTAGTTTTTGAAGACTACAAATCAACCAATATTAAACGAAATCCCCTTCTTATGAAATCTAAAATATTATTCTTGCTTGTCTGGTCTTTTTTTTACCAGCATATGAATGCTAAAAATTATTATGTATCTACTAATGGAAAAGATACAAATAATGGTTCCTACGAAAAACCATTTAAAACGTTTAAAAAAGTTGTTGCTGTCATGTCAGCCGGTGACGTATGTATTATTAGAGGAGGAGTATATAATGAACCTTTACTAATTGATAAAAAAGGAACTAGTGGTAATTATTTAACCTTTAAAGCTGCAGACGGAGAAAATGTAAAAATAAAGGCCACAAAATTTATAAATGGATGGCAACAACATTCAGGAAACATTTATAAAACGTCTGTTAATATGACTATTGACGAACGATTTAGAAATGTTTATCATAATGAAAAACATATGGATTTGGCAAGGTGGCCTAACAATAAAGATAATAATAGGTTTACTATAGATTGTAAGTTTATAGACAGTGGAAGTAGTAATTATTTTAAATTGTCTGATATGCCAAATTTTGATTGGACAGGTGGTTTAGTATATTATTTAGGAGGTCATTCTGGTGCTAGTTGGACGAGAAGAATTACAAAGAGCACAGCTAATAGAATAGAACATACAGGAGTGAACATAAATAAATGGCCATTTGATCCTCATAACCCAACTATTCTAAGAAACGGGCATAGAGGTCAATTATACTTATTTAATAAATTAGAAGCTTTGGATTATGGTAGAGAGTGGTTTTATGATAATGCAACTAAAACACTTTATTTTCAAACTGCCAACGGTGCTAAACCAAAAAATAATACTGTAGAATATACAACTCATAAATTTGTAAGCGAATTAAAAGGAGATTATATTCGAATAGAAGGTATTGAGTTTTTTGGTGGAAGTGTAAAAATAAGAGGTAGCTTCAATGTTTTTAATAAAAACAAAGTGATTCATGGTAGTGAAGGTTTTGATAATATAGCAAATACAGGTGCTGGTGTAGGAGAATCGGCTATAGAGGTTTTAGGTTCTAATACTACTATAAGTAACTGTGTTATTAATCACAGTTCAGCAAACGGGATTTCCGTTCAGAGCTGGTCTGGTGCTCATAATGCTATTATTGAAAAAAACACGATTTCTAATATTGATTATTTAGGAATTCATGCAACACCTATTAGAACTAGAGCAAACAATGTAAAAGTTTTAAAGAATAAAATAACAAATTCTGGTAGAGATGGAATGTATGTAAGCGGTAATAATTGTGAAGTTGCTTATAATGATGTTTCAAAAGCTCAATTAATTAATGCAGATTCAGGAGTGTTTTACACAGTTGGTAATGATCAACCAAAAAGAACTGAGATTCATCATAATTGGTTTCATGATTCAAAACCACCATCGTATGCAGGAAATAAAGCAGCGGGTATTTATTTAGATAATAACAGTAAAGGGTATGTAGTGCACCATAATGTAGTTTGGAATGTGTCTTGGACAGGTTATCAAGTGAACTGGAATAATGTAGGTTTAGACTTTTTTCATAATACAATATGGAATGCTGATGAAGCTATGGGGTCATGGGTAAACGGATATCCACAAAGTAATAATAAAGTATATAATAACTACGCAAATAAAGAAGGATGGCATATAGCACCCGGATTTGAATATAAAAATAATATTATTAATAAAAACTCTCCTTTTGAAAACGCAAACAATCTAAACTTTATGCCTGTATCTAATGGATTGGTTGTGGATAAAGGATTGATTATTTCTGGATTTGAAAAGAAGTTTAAGGGAGCAGCACCCGATATAGGAGCTTATGAGTATGGAGGAACTAGATGGACAGCTGGTATTAATGCTATAGAAGATACGGGAGAAGGAAATGTTAGTAAAGATGAAATACAATTTAGTGATCGTGTAACCAGACTAAATTCATTACAAGAGCAGAGTTTTAAAGTAGATTATAAAGCATCATTAGATAGAGAAATTGTAGTAGCTTTTTATAAGGATGATAAATGGGTGGCTTCTAGTAAAGAGAAAGTAAGTAAAGGAGTTGGATCAAAGTTAATAACAGTTAAACTTCCTTCAATTTTAGAAGCAGGAAAAGGATATAGTTACAAATCACATATTAGACCTTTAAATACTACATGGAGAGAGGCTATTGATAATGATAGTGTAAATAATGTAGAGGTAGTAAAGCAATTTATAGCAGACGGAATTTATACTATTAATTCTACACAAAATAATCAACGTTTATTAGCAAGGGCTTTAGAGTCGCATAGTGCAAGAATGCATAATTCAGCAAGTTTTGATGATCAAAAATGGATTTTTAAGCATATTTCGAATAATACGTACACCATAAAAAATGAAGGAAACAAAAGATATTTAGAAGTTTCGAATGGAAAATGTGTTAATGGAGCAAATGTTGCTACATGGACAGTAGCAACAGCTGCTCATCAAAAATGGAGTGTAGTTGAAAATGGTAATGGGGTTTATGGGTTAAAGCCATTGCATTGTGAAGGTTTAGGTTTAGATATATCTGCCGGAGCAATTGACGCAAATGTTCAAATTTGGAATTATGATGTAAATAACAACAATCAGAAATGGAAGATAAAAGAAGTAGTTACTATTAATAAAAAAAGTACGATTACAAACAACTTTAATTCACTTGTGAAACATGAAGAAAAGGTGTCGTTTTTTCCTAATCCATCTCAAGATGTGTTATTTGTTTCAAAATTAAAAACTGGTGATCAAATCTCTATATATAATCTTCAAGGGCAAGAGTTAAAAAGAATAAAGACGAATGATGTAAAAGAAGAAATTTCTATAGAAAACCTTTCTAACGGAATGTATTTAATTCAAATAAATAATAACTCAATATATAAATTTATTAAAAAGTAATATATGACTATTTAACCTCGATGCTATTAAAAAGTAGCGTTGAGGTTATATATTATTTATTGTAGAAGTAATATTAGTAACTGTAATTTTAATTACAGTATTCTTAATTAGCCAAAAAATGAAAACAAATTTAATACTAGTAATAGTGTTGTTGCTTTTATGTAATAAAGTAACAGCTCAGCCCAATGTTCCTTCAGGTAAAAAATGGAAAAAAATTGAAGCTTTATCAGATGAATTTAACAAGGGTTTTGATACTAAAAAATGGTTTAAGCCATTATGGAATTATGGAGAGCCTGTTAATATGAAAGCTAAAAATTCAGATGTATCAAACGGACATCTTTGGATAAAAGCAACAAATGATGTAACAAAAGGAGATAATGAAAGATGGTTTGAAACATCTAGAGTACAGTCAAGAGCTAAAATAAAGTTCCCTATGTATACCGAGTGTAAAATGATTACAGCTCATATTTCTACATACAATACTTTTTGGTTGAATAATGGAGATATTAATAATCGTGATGAAATTGATATTGTAGAAAATAATTCTAGACCTTCTTGTAATTGTCAACCTGATTTTCCTTGGCAAATGAATTCTCAGTACTTTATTGCTAAAAACGGAAAAACAGAAAGAAATAAAGGAAATTTTGATAATAGAAATTTACCAGCTAATAATTCTTCAAAAGGAGTTCGATGGAATGAGGCTTATCATACTGTTGGAGCTTGGTGGAAAGATAAAAATACAGTTCAGTTTTATCTTGATGGTCACCCAGCAGGAAAAGTGGTAAGTATTCAAGACTTTACAAGAGAGCAACATCTTATATGGGATTTATGGACCAATGAAGCTAGTTGGTTAGGAGGACTTCCTAAAAGGGAACAGTTAAATAATAATAGTATTAATACAATGAAAGTTGATTGGGTTCATACTTATGAGTTAGTAGATGATACGAGTTCGTTAAGTGATAATGTTTCTTTTGAAAATACACCTAGAGCTATTTATCAAAAGAATGAATATTCTTTTACTGTTAATTATAAGGCGAATAGTGATAGAGAAATTGTAGTAGGTATTTATAAAGATAATAAATGGATAGCTTCTACGTTAGAAATAGTAAGTAAAGGAACTGGATCAAAATTAATAAGAGTTAAACCTCCTACAATTTTAGAAGCAGGAAAAGGATATAGTTATAAATCTCATATTAGACCTTTAAATACTACATGGAGAGAGGCTATTGATAATGATAATGTAGAAAATGTTGAAGTTATTAAGCAATTTATTGTAGATGGAAGTTACTTTATTAATTCAATAGAAAATAGTCAGCGTTTATTAGCGAGAAATTTAGAATCACATAGTGCAAGAATGCATAATTCAGCAAATTTTGATGATCAAAAGTGGTTTTTTAAACATATTGGAAATAATACTTATACGATTAAAAATGAAGGAACTAAAAGGTATCTAGAAGTTTCAAATGGAGAATGTGTTAATGGAGCAAATGTTACTACATGGACAGGAGCCGTTGATAATCATCAAAAATGGGTAGTAGTTGAAAACGGTAATGGAATTTATGGATTAAAACCTGTGCATTGTGATGGTTTAGGATTAGATAGATCTGGAGGATCTGTTAATGCAAATGTTCAAATTTGGAATTATGATGTAAATAACAACAATCAGAAGTGGAATATAATAGAAGTGGTTACTACTAATAAAAAGATTGCTATTCATAAGGGTTTTGAATCATTTATAGAGAACAAAGAAAAAATGTCACTTCATCCTAATCCTTCAAGAGAAAAAGTGTACATATCTGGTTTAAAAAACGGAGATGAAATAGTTATATATAATTTTCAAGGACAAAAAGTAAAAGCATTGACATCAAATAGAAAACAAGAAGAAATTTCTATTTCTGGTTTGTCTAAAGGTGTATATCTAATTAAAATAAATAATAAATCCCCATATAAATTGATAAAAAAATAAAACATAATAAGAAAAGAGAATTTGGTTTACATGAATGCTCTTTTTACTATGTTTTATTAAATGAGTTTTTTATATCTGAATTTGACGATTTTTCGTAATTGCAAAAACGAATAAAGTGTTAATTTTATGATAGTCAGCTGATAAACAACGATCCCCTAAAAAAATCACAACCGTATGAACAGCTTCTTACATTAAATAAAAATCTAAAAAAACTAAACCAATTAAATTAGATCCCTTTATGGCTTTTAAGCATTCTAAATGTTTAAAAAGTTACTACTTATTATGCTGTTTATACCTCTAGGTTTTTATGAATTCCCTATTGCTTAATAATAGGTTACCAACAATCAATCATACTTAATATCTAAAAATTAAAAATCATGAAATTTACTGATTTAAAAAACGTATTGTTTTTTTTATTTTTCGGTGCTACAATCTTTTCTCAAACAACGACAGGAGAATTGAAAAGATGGCACAAAGTTAGTTTAACTTTTAACGGACCCAATACTTCTGAAACGGCTAGTCCCAATCCGTTTTCAGATTATAGATTAGAAGTAACTTTTACTCATAATTCGAGTAATAGAAAATACACGATACCTGGTTTTTTTGCTGCTTGCGGTAATGCAGCAAACAATGGTTGTAATTCTGGAAATAAATGGCGTGTTAATTTTGTTCCAGATCAAACAGGTGCTTGGACGTGGAAAGCAACCTTTAAAAAAGGTGCAGATGTAGCTATTAATGGAGGCGGAACTAGTGCTGGATTCATGGATGGAAACAGTGATACTTTTTCTATTTCTGAATCAAATAAAACAGGTGTTGACTTTCGAAATAAAAATTTAGGAAGGCTTCAGTATGTTGGAGAACATTATTTAAAACATACAGGAACAAATCCACAAAATCCTAATGGAAAGTGGTTTGTTAAAGCTGGGGCAGATTCTCCAGAAAATGCTTTTAACTATGTAGATTTTGATGCTACGCCTAGTTATAAAAATAACTTAAATAAAATAGGAAGTAAAACTTGGCAACCACACCAACAAGATTATGTAGCTAGCGATGCAAGCTCTTATACTTGGGCTAATGGTAAAGGAACTGAAATTTTAGGAATGGTAAATTACCTTCATAAACAAGGTGCTAATGTAATGTCTTTTTTAACATGGAATACGAGTGGAGATTGTGGAGCTGTTTTTCCTCATGTTTTAAAAGTAACAGAGCAAGAGTATGGAAATACGAGTAGAGCACAACAATGGAATAAAGTGCATAAAGATCGTTTTGATGTTTCTAAATTAGGTCAGTGGGAAAAAGTAATGGAATATGCTGATAAAAAGGGAATCTATCTTCATTTTAAAACGATGGAAACAGAGAATGATAATAAAATGGATGGAGATACTTTTGGAAAACAAAGAAAGTTATATTACAGAGAGCTTATAGCACGATTTGCACATCATTTAGCATTAAACTGGAATCTTACTGAAGAGACTACTTTACCAAATAGTGTAGTGAAATCTACAGCTACATATATTAAAGGGTTAGATGCTTATAATCATAATATAGTAATTCATACATATCCAAGTCAAAAAGACCAAAGGTATACGCCACTTTTAGGAAACAAATCGGATCTTACAGGAGCTTCTTTACAATCAAACCAAAACTCTATACATAATGATGTAAAAGAATGGTTAAAAAAATCGAGAGATGCAGGTAAAAAATGGGTGGTAGCAAATGACGAGCAAGGTTCTGCTTCACAAGGAATAAGAGTTTCTGATAAAGATGTTAGAAAAAAAGTACTTTGGGGAACTTTACTTGCAGGAGGTGCTGGTGTAGAGTATTATAGTGGTTATTTAAATGACGATGGAGATATAAACGGTAACGATCATAGAAAAAGAGGAAAAAAATATAAAGAAGGTAGTTATGCATTAAATTTCTTTAATCAATATTTACAATCTGATTTAGTAGATATGATTAGTTCAGATGGTGTTACAAATGATGGAGGTGATTTTGTTTTTGCAAAAGCATCAAAAATATATGCTATATACAGACCAAATGGAGGTTCAACTGGTTTAAATTTACCAACAGGAAATAATAATTATAATGTACAATGGTTTAACCCAAGATCTGGAGCTAACCTAACAACAAAAAACTCTTTAGGGTCAAATTTAGTAGCACCAGATAATAATGACTGGGTTGCTTTAATTACTAAAAAAGATACCAATGGAGGAGGTTCTGGTGATGGAGATTGTGTAGCTCTTGAAGTAAATGGAGTTGCAGCTGTAGAGGCAGAGCATTTTGTTAGTCAGTCGGAAACAGGAAAAAGACAATGGTATAAGAGTGATGCTACGAATTTACCAAGTCCAGATCCAGATCCTATTCATAATGCAGGAGCTAGTAAAACAGGATATATAGAAATTTTACCTGATACTAGGGTAACTCATGGAGATCCATTAAAAGTTGGAGAAAGTTTTTCAGATGCACCAGGAAAAGTTGCGATTGTAGATTATAAAGTGAAATTTAGTTCTGCAGGAAAGTATTTTGTATGGGTAAGAGCACATTCTACTGGATCGGAAGATAATGGAGTTCATGTAGGGATTGACGGTACTTGGCCAAGTTCAGGACAAAAGATGCAATGGTGTACAGGTAAAAATAAATGGACTTGGGAAAGTAAGCAACGTACAGGAGCAAATCATTGTGGAG
This sequence comes from uncultured Tenacibaculum sp., assembly GCA_938041625.1. Taxonomy (GTDB): domain Bacteria; phylum Bacteroidota; class Bacteroidia; order Flavobacteriales; family Flavobacteriaceae; genus Polaribacter. The sequence goes on from CALISK010000250.1 coordinate 15,407, forward strand.
AACCGCAAAGAATATTTATAAATGTACCTTCTGCAGGAGTTCATACCATTTCTTTTTCAATGAGAGAAGATGGTTTTGAAATGGACAAATTTGTTTTATCAAAAACTTATACAAAGCCTACAGGAACCGGACCAGATGAAGTATTAACTGGTTGTGGAGGTGAGAATAGTGCACCTCAAGTTTCCTTAACATCACCTACTAATGGTAGTGATTATATAGTTGACGAGTCGATTCAGTTAACAGCAAATGCAACAGATTCTGATGGTAGTGTTTCTAAAGTAGAATTTTTTGCAAATGGAAATTTAGTAGCTACAAAAAATACATTTCCGTTTGAAACAACTATAAAAATAGCACAAGCAGGAAGTTATAATATTACAGCAAAGGCTACAGATAATTCGGGAACAGTTGCAACTTCATTCGCAAAAAGTATTACTGTAAAAGGAAGTACCACTGCATTAATTCAATTACCTGGTGTTTTCGAGGCTGAAAATTATACAACTAAATCAGGAACAATAAAAGTAGAAAGTACGCCTGGTTCAACAGGACAAAATTTAGGTTTCGTTAAAAATGGAGATTTTACAGAGTATAAAGTAAATGTTACTTCTTCAGGAGAGTATTCATTTAGTGTTTATGCTTCTACTGCAGGAATTGGAGGTCAGATTGAAGTTTTTGAAAATGGA
>CALISK010000251.1 GCA_938041625.1 uncultured Tenacibaculum sp.
TTTTGGGCTTCTGGTGCTTGTTTTTTTATTAGAAGTAATGTCTTTAATAAATTAGAAGGGTTTGATGAAGATTACTTTGCACATCAAGAAGAAATTGATCTTTGTTGGAGAACACAAAATGAAGGTTTTGGTATAAAATATGTTGGAACATCTACTGTTTACCATATAGGAGGAGCTACATTACAAGAGTCTAACCCACATAAAACATATTTAAATTTCAGAAATAGCTTATTTACTATCCTTAAAAATATTCCAAGAAAACATTTACTTTTTACTATTTTTTTTAGATTAATACTTGATGGTATTGCAGGGCTTAAATTTGCTTTAGAACTAAGACCTATTCATAGTTGGTCTATCCTTAAAGCACATCTTAGTTTTTATAAGAACTTATTTTCATTTATTAAAAAAAGACGTAAGTTACAACGAAAAGCAAACTATAATATTCATACTTCAGTAGTATGGCAATACTTTATTTTAAAAAGAAAAAAGTTTAAAGATTTACAATAGTTCATCAATTTAATTCATTTAAAAAACAAGGGATTTTATCCCCTTGTTTGATATTTATTTTCTTAAAATATATTTTAAGATTGTATTATCTTATTTTGTAGATATATAAATATCTACTTGTGCTTTTTCAGGGTTCATTGCTTTAGCTCCATACACCTCAAAATCAGTAATATACACCCTATCCAATTTTGTATTCCATATTTCTACCCATTTATTGTATACAATATTATCATTCAAACTTCCTTTTGTTGAAAATTTAGTGTAATTACTTTTAGGAATTTCTATTCCAATCATTCCTTCGGGTACTTCTTCTAAAGAAGTAACTTTACATGCTAACATAGTATCATAACTACCTGTATAATCTGTTTCATAATTTGTATATATACTATACACAGTATCTTCTATTTTATTCGGTATTTTGCTTAAAATATTTCCTTTAGTAAATTGCTCCCATAGTTTAGGAATGTCTGCTGCCGCTTGCATGTTTTCGTTAGTAGTTCTAACTCTAATTCCAATAACCTTAAAAGATTCGATTTGTATTGTTTTCATCATTTTTATTTAATGTTACACAAATCTAATTACAAGTTATGTCAAAGGTGTGTCAGGGGTATTCAAAGATTTTAATTTACATATTTCAAAATATTCTTGAAGTGTTATAGAATGTTTTTCAAAATTATCATTTAACACAATTAATTTCTGAATTAAATCTAATCTAAAAACTCTAAAATCTTTTCTTAATCTGCAAACAGCTATTAACAACCAGTTTTCATTGGTACTGTATACAGCAAAAGGTTCTATCTGTCTTTTTGTTTGTTCTTTTTTAAGTGAAGTATATTCTATTTCTAAAAGGTTAAAACTAGTTATTGCAGATTGAATTTTAATTAAATAGTTACTAGTTTTTTCATTTTCAATATTACTTCTAAATACTATTCTTTCAGATAGTAATTCTACTTTTTCTTTTTGTGTCTGTTTTAATACAGATTTAATTTTCGTTACTGCATTTGTATAATGTTTAACGAGTGACTCATCTTTATTTTTATTAATCAAATTAGCAGCCGTAATCAACGCACTCGCCTCTTCTTCTGAAAATAATACAGGAGGTAAATAAAAGCCTTCAATTAATGAATATCCTTTCCCTTCTTCTGTATAAATAGGTATACCAGAAGCTTCCAACGTTCTTATATCTCTATAAATAGTTCGCACACTTACCTTATATTTTTCTGCAAGTTGAGTTGCTGTAACAATTTTTTTAGATTGTAACTGTATAACTATTGAAGTTAATCTAGAGATTCTTGGTTTAGCCTCCATATATCTCTTTCTTATCTAAATAAATATAATATAGTAAGAAAAAGACAGCAATACCTCCAAAGGTGTGCCATAGCCAATGCGTTCCCATTGGTAAAACAGTATCTAAATCTCCATTTACAACTAAATTATCTAGTGTTCTAAAAGTAACTGCAACCGCAAAAATTAAAAAGCCCAATACTATGTATTTACTATTTCTCCATTGTGTTAAATAAGCATACCATGCAAATGGAATTATTACAGTTAGTGCTGTAATTGCATAACCAAAAGAGATTCTATGTGTACTGGGGATAGGCAAGAATCTTGGTAAAATTGAAATTGATAGCAACCCTAAAAATAAAAGAATTCTTTGCCACCATTCCTTTTTAATTTTTCCTACAAAATATATAATACCTCCAAGGCATACTAATAGTATTGGCAGTCCGTCTAAAATCAACCATATCTGATGGCTTCTAGTACCATGGTACATGGTTCCTCCTATCCAACTAATGAATATAACTGGTATCGCAAATAAAAAAAAAGGGTGTTGTTTAGGATTTTTATATATTTTCTTCCCAAAATAAATTAGCATTAATAAAAAAATAAGGTTGCTAAATGTATTAAATGGTTCTACTGGTAACCTTCCTTCAATGGTTTCTTGATAAATAGTTCCTGTATCGTTTGGAAACTTTTGTATAAAATTAAATAACATCTATACTTCCTTTTCCTTCTCTTAAAATTTCTGGTTCTTCCTTCGTTAAATCTATTATGGTAGATGCATGATTATCTCCATATCCTCCGTCTATAACAACATCAACTATGTTTTGCCATTTTTCAAAAATTAATTCAGGGTCTGTAGTATATTCAATTACTTCATCTTCATCATGTATTGAAGTAGATACAATAGGGTTTCCTAATTGTTGAACTATCGTTCTTGCAATACTGTTATCTGGTACTCGTATACCAACAGTTTTTTTCTTTTTAAATGCTTTGGGTAAATTAGTATTACCAGGTAAAATGAACGTATAAGGTCCTGGTAAAGCTCTTTTTAGTATTTTGTAAACAGGTGTATCTATTTGCTTAACATAATCGGATAAATGACTTAAATCATTACAAACAAAAGAGAAATTAGCTTTTTCTAATTTAATCCCTTTAATTCTAGCTACTTTTTCCATAGCTTTATTATTAGTTATATCGCATCCTAAACCATAAACAGTATCTGTTGGGTAGATAATAAGACCTCCATTTTGTAAAACTTTTACAACTTTTTCGATCTCTTTAGGATTCGGATTATCATTATAAATTTTTATAAACTGTGCCATTTTACAAATCTATTCTAAAATAAAAAACTTCTAACGTTTTATGTTAGAAGTTTTTTATTTTTTTTAAAGTAATTATGCTTCGCTATCAATCAGTCTAAAACCTTCTCCATGAATATTCAAAATTTCGACATTTTCATCTAACTTTAAATACTTTCTTAATTTAGCAATATACACATCCATACTTCGAGAAGTAAAGTAATTATCATCTCTCCATATTTTAGTTAATGCTAATTCTCTTGGCATTAAATCATTTTTATGTACAGCTAACATTCTTAACAACTTACTTTCTTTTGGTGATAATTTTTGTGCATCATCTCCATTAAAAGATAAATGACGCAATTTAGAATTGAATGCAAATTTTCCTATTATAAATTCAAATTGATCATCATCTTTCGATTTTTCTGTTTCTTTACGCTGTAAAATAGCTTTTATCTTATGCAACAAAACTTCAGAATCAAAAGGTTTATTAAGATAATCATCAGCCCCCACTTGATAACCTCTTAATACATCTTCTTTCATTGTTTTTGCTGTTAAGAAAATAATTGGCACTTCTTTATTTGTAGCTCTTATGTCTTGAGCTAAAGAAAAGCCATCTTTTCTTGGCATCATTACATCTAAAATACACAAATCATATTCTGAGTTTTTAAACATAATTAAACCTTCAATTCCGTCTTTAGCATGTGTTACATTGTAATCATTTAATGCTAAATAATCTTTTAAGACTGTTCCAAAATTTGGATCGTCTTCAACTAATAAAATTTTTCTTGTACCCATTGTTGCCCTTCAATTTATATTAATGGTAGTTTTATTGTAAATACACTTCCTTTACCTTTTTCACTTTCTACATGTACAGTTCCATGATGACCATCGACAATCTCTTTTACATATGCCAAACCTAAACCATGCCCTTTCACGTTATGAATATTTCCTTTATGCTCTCGATAAAACTTATCAAAGACATATTTCTGAGCATTTTTGCTCATTCCTATCCCTTCATCCTTTACCTTAAGGATGAAATATTTATTTGTATTTTCTGTAAACACATCTATTTTAGGAGCGTCTTCAGAATATTTAATTGCGTTTTCTAACATATTTACAATCACATTTGTTAAATGAAATTGATTTCCTAATACTTCTGAGGAAATTGCTTCAAAATGTGTATTAATTTTTCCTCCTTTATCTAAAACTAATAAATTCACATGCTCTACTGCTTCTTCAATAACATCATGTGCCTCTATAGCATCTTTACTAATTTCAATTTGGTTTTTTTCTAACTTAGAGATTCTTAATACATTTTCTACCTGTCCATGCATTCTTTTATTTTCCTCTCTTATCATTTTCACATACCTCTTAACCTTTTCTTCGTCGTTTATTATCTTCGGATTCTTAATTGCATCTAAAGCTAAATTTATAGTTGCAATTGGGGTTTTAAATTCATGCGTCATGTTATTTATAAAATCTGTTTTAATTTCAGATAATTTTTTCTGACGAATTAATTGATATAACGACGTTGAGAATGCAGCAATAATTATTCCAATAAAGAATAATGAGAGTAATAATACTTTCATCATACTAGATAATAAGCTTTTTTTCTCATTTGGAAACGATATATACAGTTTATATTTACTATTCCCTTGATCGTCTTCTAGTAAAGGGTAATAATAACTATTTTCTTCATCTATTTTAAAGTATCCTGATTTAATAGGGGTTGCTAATCCTCCTTCATAAACACCAAACTTAAATTCTTGACGAATATTTCTTTTTCCTAATTCATCTCTTAACGTGTTATCTAACTCCCTATTACTGAATCTTTTATGTATAGGTGTATGACGTTGACTTTGTCTAAATAAATCTTCAAATTGTTTTTTTTGTAAACTAGGATATTCCATATATTTAGAAAACCTATTTTCTCCATCAAACGCTTTATAATCCTTATCATTAGAACCATACGTTGTAGTATACATAAAATCTTCTTTACCTGTAAAACGTTTAATAATTACAGTATCATTGTTTACAAAATCTACAGGTATTTTAAAATTTTCTTCTAAAATTGTAGCTCCAAACGTAAATTTTTGTTTACTAACAGTATCTATTTGTTGAAACAAATAATTTTTAATTTCAGCACTTGTTCTATACTGATTTCCTTCAAAGAATTCCTTATGTTTTTCTTGAAACTCATTGTACTCTCTTTCCTTTATTCTTTCAGACGTTTTAGCTAGTGCAATTGTTACATTACCTTCAAACTCTAACTGCTTACTTTTAACGGCATCTTTAACCCAATATAATTGTACTGCTATAATTCCTATTAAAGAAACACTCATTAACACTACAATAACTATAAAAATCCTCCTTCCCATTAATCAAATGTACTTTAATAAGCAATAGCGTAAAATGCTTTTAACTTAGATTAACAAAGATAGTATGTTTTTAAGGAAATTTTAAGAAAAATGTTAAGATATCAATAAGGGAATACTACTTTTTTGTTAATTTATTATGAATTTTCCCTATATCTTTTTTAACATTAGTAAGTATCAGGTTCTGAATTATATAATTAGATTGAAGTGTTTTTTTAGCCTCTTTCCATTGATTTTTTATTCTACTTTTTACTGCTTTTTCTGATGTATTATCTCTTCTTATAACTCTTTTAATTCGAAGATCAATAGGTGCTGTTACAGTTATAATTTTATCACATAATGAATCACTTCCATTTTCAAATAAAATTGCATTCTCATAAAGTATGTAGTCTTTTTCTTTATGTTTATCTCGAAAATCTTGTAAGTGTTGAAAAACTACTGGGTGCACTATTGAATTTAAGATTTTTAATTTTCTTGTATCATTAAATACAATTTTTGATAAATACGCTCTATTTAATTCATCATCTAAATAAGCTTCTTTCGAAAAATTATCTATTATTTTATTTTTAATAACCTCAGAAGTAACCATTAGTCTTTTTGCTTCTTCATCTGCAAAATAAACAGCTATATTATCATATTCAGAAAACAATTTCACTACTGTAGTTTTACCACTACCAATACCTCCTGTAATACCTATTAACATGTTATTTATGAATTAAAAAATCTATCTTTTGTGGAGTTATTCTAACTGAAGAAATTAATTCAGGTGAATTTTGTAATTTAGGAACTAGATATTCTAAATTGGCTTCTCTAGTTTTATTATAATCACATACCACTTTAAATAAATTGGCAGTTATTTTGTTGTAGTTTTTTAAACCTACTCTATATGTTATTTTAACTTTTTTAGGAAAAGTATTAAATGCAACTTCTTTAGGGGCATTGACAATTTCAATAGGGATCTCAAAACTTCCCTCTGTAAACTTATCTACTTTAACATTAACAGCTATCAATGAATGACTCGTTTTTATCTCTCTTGCTTCATCTGAAAGCTCAAGTTTTAATTGAGTTACAATGTCTTCACTAATTTCTTGAAACTCTATTTTTTCTGTTTTTATAGATTGTATTTTATCTATTTGAAGTTCTGGCCCAGAAATTAAAATACTATCAGGTTCCATTATAATTTCTTCTAATCCAAATCCTATTTTGTAATTAAGATTTACATCCGGTATTACAGCTATTTTCTTTGTTTTAAGAGTTCCTATTTTAAAATTAATAGTATCTTTTACTATCTCTATTAATTCTAATCCAGATCGTAATTGGTTTTGAATTTCTCTTTTTTTATTTTCTGTTAATAAATAGAAATCTGATTCACTTTTATTTTTTAATTTATCAATTAAAAAACTCAGTTTTTTATTACTAAAATTAGCAGACAACAGCTTAAAACCATTCCCTTTTACTAAAAATTCCATTTTACTTTCAGGAGTTTCTTGTAAAATTTTATCTTGAGGTAATTTTTTAAAAATAACATAATAAGTAACCTTAGTGGTATACTCTTTAGATAAATTAATTAACAACCACATTAAAAATGAAGTTATTAGAAAACTAAAAAAAATCTTAGGTATGTTAATTAATTTATTCAATAAAATGAGTTAAGATTAAAAACAAAAAAAGTGAGCTAATGCTCACTTTAAACTTACAAATAGTTTTTATTTATCTAAATATCTTTGTGTTAAATCCATAGAAATTGCAGCTCTTTCAAATCTTATTTTTCCAGCACCAGTTTCTATGACAACGGTATTATTAGTATCATTAATTTCGGCTATTTTACCGTGAATACCGCTTGTTGTTACTACCTTTATTCCTTTTTTTAGTTCAGTTCTAAATTGTTTTTCTTTTTTTGCTTTTCTTTTTTGTGGTAAAATCAAAAAGACATACATCACAACAAGAGCCCCAAACATAAAGATCATTCCCTTCTGATCACCAAAACCACCAGCTTGTAAAAAAAATACTTTAAACATTAACTTTTCTTTTTAGGTGTTACAAATCCAGAAACTTTCAATATTTCTTGTCCTTTTACTGTATTTGTATGCAACGTTACTGTTTTACTTTGTTTATTTGGCTTACCAGAAGTATCGAACTTCACTTGAACTTCTGCTGTTTCTCCTGGTTTTATAGGATCTTTAGGCCATGTAGGCACTGTACATCCACAACTTGCTTTTGCGTCGGTAATTACTAAGTTTGATTTACCTGAATTTGTTACGCTGAAAGAAGTTTCTACTTTAAAACCTTCATCTACTTTTCCAAAATCATATTCTACTTTATCAAAAGTAATTTCTGGTGCACCTGCATTTATCTCTTGATCTCTTTTTTCTGCCTGTAATACATTATCTTTTATAACTTTTGAAGCAGCATTACTTCCTTTATTACCACAAGATACTAAAGTTAATATTGAAGTAAAAATCGCTAATCTTATTATTATTTGTTTCATTTTTTATTTAAATATATTCTATGTAAAAATAAACTATTTTTTTTGTCTACTTTAAAGTAAACCTCTACCTATTTTTACCATCTTTTTTGTTTCTGTATAATCTTTAGATAACTTATCTAATACTCCGTTAATAAAATAACCGCTTTTGGTTGTTGAGTAATCTTTAGCTAACTCAATATATTCATTAATTGTAACTCTACTAGGTATAGATGGAAATTGTAAAAACTCTGTAATAGCCATCTTTAATAAAATCATATCAATATCAGCTATCCTGTCTGTTTCCCAATTAGGTGTTTTTTCTCTTACATCTTCATCATACTTATGCTTGTGCAACATTACTTTATTAAACAAGCTAGAAACAAACCTTTTGTCATCATCATCTTTATACAAACTCCCTAAAGCAAAAACATTTTGTTTCTTCTGTTTATTTAATGTTTTAACAACCCATGTATTTACAAATGGTATATCATCAACCCAAGAAATCATTGAATCTTCAAAATAATCAGCTAACTTTTCATTTGGAGCTATTATTTCTTTAAAAAAGTTTACAAGGAAAATTTGATCTTCATGATATGAATCTTCAGTAGAACTCATGTATTGCTTATACAATTCACTTCCAGATAAATTATCCCATATAATTTTAACATATTCACTTTCTAAAACCCAATTATCCATTTTATGTAACGATACATAACCTTCTAAACTTACACTTGTTTTTATTTGGCTAAGTAATTTATTGTTAACAAACTTAGTATTTGGGTTTAAATCTTCTTTGGTTGCTAAAATTTTCTTTTTAGAAAGTTCAATTTTTTTGAGCGCTAAATTTTGTACTTCAATCAATAGTTGAAAATTTAACACGTATAAATCAAACATTTTTTCAATACTATATTTCAAGAACTTCTCTTCCTTGATTAAATCTGTATTTTGAGATTGCTGCATTGCATATACAGATTGCATTACTTTTAAACGAATGTGTCTTCTATTGATCATTATAATTAGGAACTTTAAAAAAGGCGATAAAGTTAATACTCTATCGCCTTGCAAAAATATAATTTTTATTGGTTCGTTTTAGCTATTTTGTTCTTTTTTACGAGCATCAATTCTAGCTTGTGCAATATTAAACGCAGCTCTGTATGTTGTTATGTTTTCTTTTTCCGCTAAATTAAAGATTTCTAGCGTTGTATTATATATATTTTCAGTTCTTTTTAAACTTTCGTTTTTATCATAACCTTCAACTTCTGCATATACATTTATGATACCACCAGCATTAATTAAGAAATCAGGAGCATAAGCAATACCTCTTTCTTGTAACATTTTTCCGTGCTTTACCTCATTTGCTAATTGGTTATTAGCTGCACCAGCAATTACTTTAGCTTGTAACTGAGTAATACTAGCATCATTTACTGTAGCTCCTAATGCACAAGGCGCATAGATATCTAAATCTAAACCATAAATATCGTTCCCTAAAACAACATTTGCATTGTATTTTTTGCTTAATTCTTCTAAACGAGCTTCATTTATATCATTTAAAACAACTTGGGCTCCTTCATCTGTAATGTGCTTAACTAGAGTTTCTCCAACATGGCCAACTCCTTGAACTAATATTTTCTTTCCTTCTAATTTATCAGAACCAAATTTATATTTAGCAGCAGCTTTCATCCCCATGTAAACACCATAAGCAGTAACAGGTGAAGGGTTTCCTGATCCTCCTTTAGATTCAGAAATACCAGTAACACTTGTTGTTACTTCTCTTATCACATCCATGTCGCGAGTTTCCATTCCTACATCTTCTGCAGTAATATATTTTCCTCCTAACGAATTCACAAATTCTCCGAACTTACGCATTAAAGCGTCGTTCTTTTGTGTTTTAGCATCACCTATGATTACAGCCTTACCTCCACCTAAATTTAAACCAGTTATTGCTGATTTATAAGTCATTCCACGAGATAAACGTAATACATCATTTAAAGCTTCCCATTCTGTTTTGTATTGCCACATTCTAGTACCTCCTAAAGCAGGTCCTAAAGTTGTATTGTGTATACCAATAATTGCTTTTAAACCTGTATCTTCGTCATTGCAAAAAACGACTTGTTCGTGACCATCAAAAGATAACTGTCCAAAAACAGGATCATTTTTAAGATCTTTAGTATCAATAATTTCCGACATCATATGTTAGTTTGTTTTAATAAAGAAACATTTTATTATTTCTTAACTTTAAAGTTGCTAAAATATGAAATTCGTAATTATAAACCAAAAAAAGACGCTTAAATTGAGGATAACACAACAAGAAAACGTTTTCTGTTTAAATAAAAACAAAAAACTATTCTTAAAATTCATTTATTAATTTGAAGGCATTACAATACTTAAATAAATATTTTATAAAATATAAATGGCGATTATTTGTCGGTATCATAATCACCATACTATCAAAGCTTTTAGCATTAAAAATCCCAGAGATCATTAAAAACTCTTTAAATATTGTTGAAGATTATTTAAGGGGAAATACTGTCAGTTTAGATGAAGTTAAACATGAATTATTTATTAATATTTTAATCATTATTGGTATTACTTTGTTAGCTGGTTTTTTCACTTTTTTAATGCGACAAACAATCATTGTTGTTTCTAGATTGATTGAATTTGATGTAAAAAATGAGATTTATCAACAATATCAAAAACTATCTGTTAGTTTTTATAAAAAAAATAGAACCGGTGATTTAATGAATCGAATCTCTGAAGACGTATCTAAAGTAAGAATGTATTTTGGACCAGCAATCATGTATTCTTTAAACATGGTTGTTTTATTTGCTATTGGTTTTACCAAGATGATAAATACTGATTTAGAACTTACTTTGTACACACTAATACCTTTTCCTGTATTATCACTTTCTATTTTCTTTTTAAGTAAACAAATTAATAAAAGAACTACTATTGTTCAGGAATACCTTTCAAAATTAACGACTTTTAATCAAGAGTTTTTCTCTGGTATTAATGTAGTAAAATCTTATGCTATAGAAAAAAATGTGCTCAATAATTTTAATGAGTTAGCTGACGAAGCAAAAGAGAAAAACATCGATCTTTCTAAAGTACAAGCATTGTTTTTCCCTTTAATGGTTTTTTTAATAGGAATCAGTAATATATTAGTCCTTTACATTGGAGGTAAACAATATATTGCTGGACATATTAAAATTGGTGTTATTGCTGAGTTTATTTTATATGTAAACATTTTAACATGGCCAGTAGCAATAGTTGGTTGGGTAACTTCTATTATTCAACAAGCAGAAGCTTCTCAACAAAGAATAAATGAGTTTTTACAACAAGTACCTAATATTCAAAATTTAAATAACTCTAAAACAAATCTTAAAGGAAAAATCAGTTTTAAGAATGTCTCTTTAACTTATGAAGATACTAATATTACTGCTTTAAAAAATTTAAGTTTTGATATTAATGAGGGTGAAACTATTGCTTTTATGGGAAAAACTGGATGCGGAAAAACATCTATAGCTAATCTTATTACCAGAATGTATGATACTACTGAAGGTACTATATATATAGATGAAACTCCTATTAAAGAATTAAACCTATACGATATGAGAGATCAAATAGGTTTTGTACCACAAGATCCTTTTTTATTTTCTGATAGCATAGAAAACAATATTAAGTTTGGTAAAAACAATGCTAGTGAAGAAGACATTGTAAATGCTGCTAAAAATGCTGTTATACATGATAACATTATGACTTTTAACAACGGCTATAAAACTATTTTAGGAGAACGTGGTGTAACTCTTTCTGGTGGACAAAAACAGCGTACATCTATTGCTAGAGCTATTATTAAAGATCCTAAAATATTAGTTTTTGATGATTGTCTTTCCGCTGTAGATACTGAAACAGAAGAAAAAATATTATCAAATTTACAACGTGTTTCTAAAGATAAAACTACCTTCATCATAAGCCATAGAGTTTCATCTGTTAAAAATGCAGATAAAATCATCATCCTTGAAAACGGAGAAATCGCAGAACAAGGAACTCACAATCAACTAATAACACAAGGTGGCGTATACAAAAACTTATACGAACAACAACTTTTAGAAAAAGAAATTTAGAGTTTTATATGTGTAAGTGAAATATTTTGTTAGATTTGTTAGAGAAAAAAACAAATAACTAAGATTACTAAGACTTGAATTATGAGCGAGAGAGTTGAACAAGAAGAGATCTTTTCACAAGTATTAAGAGCGGGAAGAAGAACCTATTTTTTCGATGTTAGAGCTACTAAAGCAGATGATTATTATTTAACAGTCACTGAAAGTAAGAAGTTTACACATGACGATGGGTCTTTCCATTATCAAAAACACAAAATCTATTTATACAAAGAAGATTTTAGTGATTTTCAAGAAATGCTTAACAAAGCTACCGATTACATCATAACTAAAAAAGGTAGTGAAGTTATTAGTGAAAGACACCAAAAAGATTACAAGAAAGCAGAAGAGACAGAAGAAACAACTGAGACTGAGACATTAGTTGAACAAACTACTGAGAGTTTTACCGATGTTTCATTTGAAGATATATAACCGATTTAGTTCAAATTCAATTTACACAAGTAAAAACCACTAAACTTGGCATATTTTTGTCTATTAGTGGTTTTTTTATATACTATCTTTAATTGCGAATGATTTAGCAATTGTTTCTTCCCATTCTTTTTCAGGATTACTACTTTCTGTTATTCCTCCTCCTACATAAATAATTCCGTACCCATTTTGTATTTCCATACATCTTAGGTTTACATATAAATTTGAAGATTTTTTCAAATTTAACTCACCCAAAAATCCCGTATAAAACTTCCTTTTATAGGATTCGTTGTTTAAAATAAATTTCTTCGATTCTTCCATTGGAAAACCACAAACGGCAGGCGTAGGATGTAATAATTTAATTAAATTTATAATTGGTCCTTTATATTCTCCAAAAACCTTCGTTCTTAAATGTAATAAATTTCCTATCCTAAAACTTTCTAAATTATTTACAGTATAGTCTATAGTTACCGTATTTAACTTTCTCGTTAAATAATCTGTAACTAATTGCTGTTCTTCTAATTCTTTATCTCCCCAAGAAACTTCGTTTATGTTCTTTTTAAGCGTTTGCGTACCAGCTAAAGACATTGTTGTAAAATGACCTCCTTTAGTTGTTAAAAGTGTTTCTGGGGTTGCTCCTATCCACATTCCAACTTTAGGATGAAACCAAACATAAACAAAAGCATTCGTGTATTTATTTATTAACTTTTCAAATGTTTCTAAAACAGAAAAATCATTTAATAAGACCTCTTCTTTTCTAGACAAAACAACTTTCTTAAAAGAATTTTCTTTTATGGATTCAATTCCTTTTTCTACAAGCTTAATATGTTTTTGCTTTTTAATTTCATCTTCATTTAAAATTCTTTTATTTTTTATAAATTCTTCTTTTTTAAATTTTATTTCCTCCTCTATTAAATCCGATTTAGACAAAGGCATAATAACATTCATTTCTTTAGAATCGAAAGGAGCAAAAATGAAACCTGTTTCAGTGTAAGATTTCGATGTATATATTTCATCATCCTTTTGAAAAAAACTATTCACATAAATTGAATTCGGTTTTTTATATACTACAAAAGGTTTTTTTTTAAATAATGATGTTTCTATCTTTTTAAAAATATTCAATCTAGATGCTTTAATATTTGTTGCTTAATTAATTTGAATTTAGACCATACTAAACCATGATTTACATCTGGTATTGTTACTAAAGTAAATTGATCTTTTGAAAACTGTTCAGATAAAAATAATGAATTTTCATATGGTACTATCCAATCTCCGTTTCCATGAATACTCACAACTTTATTTGGAGTTTCTTTCCAAGAATTTTCAAAATTATTTAAATCTTTTTTATGTGACAATTTCTCTTTACTTGCTTGTTTCCATATTTTAGGGACTAACCAACGCGTTAATTTCCATTTATAAAACTTCAACATCCATGGCATTGGTTCTACTTTAGCATGTACTGCTGGTGCTAATAAAATTATTTTTTTTACTTTCTTTTTTACTGCCAATGCTATAGGTCCTCCATAAGAATACCCTACTAATACAACTTTATTATTAGGTATCTCTTTTATTATATCTACAAGCATATTTTTTTCAAAAGCAATACTTTCTTGAACCGGATTTTTATCTTTATAATTATACCCTACTCTATCATAAGAAATCATATTTGCTTTAGTTTGCAATAAACTATCAGACATATATTTTGAAAAATCATTTAAGGAACCTATTGTTCCGTGAACAAATACTATTGTTGGTAAGGCTGTATCTTTTCGTATCTCAATTTTCCGATAATCAAACCCTTTAAATGTTTCTTTAGAAATTACAGGAGTGATCACACTTGTTTTATAGGGTTCTAAAACTTTTTTATCTGATTTTGGTGAAGTAAAAAATGCAAAAGCAATATACACTCCTATTAAAAGTATACTTATTACAATAAAACTCACTTTTAATATCTTCTTTAAAATTTTCACTTTTTCTTGTCTAAGATGATATTTGTTAATTTACAAATAGCTATTAATTCATTCTCTTCATCTACTATTTTCACTTCCCACAAATCTGTTGTTCTTCCTCTATGAATTGCTTTTGCTGTTGCAAAAACAACACCATCTTTCTTACTTTTAATATGATTTATGGTAAGCTCTATACCTTTAACTATTTTATTTTTATCATTAACAAAAAAAGCAGAAGCACAACTTCCTACGGTCTCTGCTAAAGCTGCAGTAGCCCCTCCATGTAAAATACCATAAGGTTGATGTACTTTTGAAGTAACAGGCATTTTCGCGGTTAAAAAATCTTCACCAATATTTACAAACTCCATATTAAGAGTTTCCATCAAGGTGTTTTTATTATATGAATTTAGTTTTATTAGTATATCTTCTTTATCCATTTAAATTAAATAAATGTATGAAACTATTAAGGAGCTGTAAAAATACGTATTTTTGCAGTTATAAAAGTGCAACAATGTATAAAGTTAGGGCAATACTAGATGTAGAAGAAGATGTTATTAGAACATTAATAATTAATGAAAATCTATCTTTAGAAAAATTACATTTCGATATCGCTAATGCGTTTGAGTTTGATGGAAAAGAAATGGCTTCTTTTTATCGAAGTGATGAAGAATGGAATCAAGGAGAAGAAATTCCTTTATTTAATATGATGGAAATTAGTCAAGGTTTATCTATGGCCAACTGTAATATAAAAGAAGTTCTTCTTAAAAAAGAAGATAAACTTATATATGTCTATGACTTTCTTCACATGTGGACTTTTTATGTTGAATTAATTGAAATCTCTGAAGATCTTGTTTCTGAAACAAAAATAATCTTAAGCGTTGGAGAAACTCCTAAAGAAGCTCCAGCTAAAGTTTTTGAATCAAATTCTATATCTAACGAATTTGATGATGATTTTAATGATCCTTTTGATGATTTTGAAAACTTAGACAACTTAGATTTAGACAGCTTTTAAAACACTACTTAACAAACAGTTAAAAACAACTACATAAAATTTTAGTAACATTTTGGTATATTGTTCGTCGAATAGCTAACCGACTAAAACAAATATACTTTTGAATACTATCTTATCTATTAAAAATCTCGATAAAAAATACGGTCGAGTTCATGCAGTAAAAAATCTTTCTTTCGATATTGAAAAAGGAAATGTTTATGGCATTTTGGGGCCAAATGGTAGTGGTAAATCTACTACTTTAGGCATTATATTAAATGTAGTAAATAAAACTTCTGGTGATTTCACTTGGTTTAATGGAAAACTATCTACACATGAAGCTTTAAAAAAAGTAGGTGCTATTATTGAGCGACCTAACTTCTACCCTTACATGACTGCTGTTCAAAATTTAGAACTCATTTGTAAAATAAAAAACGTTTCTTACGATAATATCAATGATAAATTACAAGTTGTAAATTTATTTGAAAGAAGAGATAGTAAATTTAAAACCTACTCTTTAGGTATGAAACAACGCTTAGCAATTGCCTCTGCTCTCTTAAATAATCCGGAAATTTTAATTTTAGATGAACCTACAAATGGTTTAGACCCACAAGGTATTCATGAAATAAGGCAAATTATCAAAAAGATTGCTAAAAATGGTACTACTATTCTATTAGCATCTCATCTACTTGATGAAGTAGAAAAAGTATGTTCTCATGTCTTAGTTATAAGAGAAGGGGTAAAATTATATAGTGGTAAAGTTGAAAACATGATTGCCTCTAATGGTATCATCGAAGTAAAAACAGAAGGAAATGAAGAAAAATTAGTAAATATTTTAAAAAATTATTTCGACATAGCAACAGTTAATATAGAAGATGGTCTTGTTATTGCAAGATTAGAAAATGAAACCTCTGCTGCACAAATTAATAAATATTTGTATGAGCATGGAATTATTGTATCACATCTTGTAAAACGTAAACCTAGTTTAGAAGAACAATTCTTGAACCTAACAAATAACTAACCCACAAAAACTAATTTATGCTACGTCTTATAAATATTGAATTCCATAAACTAAAACACAATCGTGCCAGCAGAATTTTAACTTTAATTTATTTTGGCTTATTAACTTCTATCGCTTTGGTTGCAGCCATTAAATTTGATATCGGAAAAATAAATTTTCATCTTGCCGAGCAAGGAATATTCAACTTCCCATATATTTGGCATTTTAATACATTTATTACTGCTTTTTTAAAGTTCTTTTTACTTTTAGTTATTGTATCTATGATGGCTAATGAATATAGTTACAAAACATTAAAACAAAACTTAATCGATGGATTAAGTAAAAAAGAATTTATTCTTTCGAAATTTTATACTGTAATCGTTTTTGCTTTTACTTCTACCATATTTGTTTTTATTGTTTCTTTAATACTAGGTCTTATTTATTCTGATTTTAATGAATTATCAATTATTTTCTCTGGTTTAGAATATTTATTAGCATATTTTGTTAAGCTGGTAGGTTTCTTTTCTATGGGTTTGTTTTTTGGAATTTTAATTAAAAGATCTGCTTTTGCTGTTGCTGCTATTATTGTTTATTTCTTTGCTGAACTTTTTAGCTATTTTTATGTATTAAACAAATTCTCTGAAGTTTATGCTAATGATATATTTCAGTTTTTCCCTCTTAAATCTATGTGGGATTTAATAAAAGAACCTTTTACACGTTTAGGGGCAGTAAAATCAGTAGTTAAACAAATAGGTGAAGACATTTCCATAGACCATTCTGTGCATGCTACAGGTATCATTATTGTTTTAGTCTGGACCTTTTTATTTATATTCCTTTCTTACAGACTGTTAAAAAAACGTGATTTATAATCAGTTTTCTTTATTTTTGGTTTTCAGCCTAAATTTAAAATGAAGAAATCTCTTGTAATTATATTTTTACTAGCTCTTATGAACAGCTTTGCTCAAAAGCAAGCAAACATATGGTATTTTGGTAGAAACGCTGGTTTAGATTTTAACACTAGTCCACCAACAGCTTTAACAGATGGAAGTATAAACACATTGGAAGGTTGTTCTACTTTTTCTGATAAAGATGGAAATTTACTTTTTTATTCTGATGGAATTACCGTTTGGGATAAAAACCATACTGTTATGAAATATACTGATGGGAGATTAGCTAATAATTTAAGAGGAGATCCATCTAGTACACAATCTGGTATGATTATCCCTAAACCAAAATCAGATACTATTTTTTATCTCTTCACTGTAGATGATGGTCCAAATGGCCCTAGTTTACCTGCTTTTGGTCTTAATTTATATACTATTGATATTTCTAAAAATGGAGGTACCGGTGAAATTATAGATGGTCCTATAAATATTTCTTCTGGTTTAGAAGATTTATGGACTGAAAAAGTTGCAGCTGTAAGGGGTAAAGAATGTGATACTTTTTGGGTTATATCTGCCGTTGATAATAAATTTCATGCTTTTAAGATAGACGACACAGGTGTAAACATAACTCCTGTAATATCTACTGTTAGTAATTTTGCTACTCGTAGAGGATATTTAAAACTTTCTCCTGATGGTACAAAACTAGCTATTGCTAATCAATTAGGAAATGCTATGTTATATGATTTTGATGCAAATACAGGAAAAGTAGATAACTCTGGAACAGTACTTACTAATTTTACAGATGGTAACTCTTATGGCGTTGAATTTTCTGTAGATTCAAGAAAACTATATATTTCTACTGTATCTAGTTTTAGACTTGATTTAGAAGCCCCTCCTACAACTTATAAACTTTTTCATTATGATTTAAATACTTCAAATATTTTTGAATCTAAGACATTAATTCACACACAAACTCCAGGATTTAGAGGAGGGTTACAATTAGGTCCAGATAGTAAAATATACGTTACAATTCCTCTTGCTTATAATGATTCTGAAGGAGATGCTGAATCTTTAGATGTAATAGAAAACCCTACTGCCGAAGCTAGAGATGTAATTTTTACCAAAGACGCAATTGATTTGAATGGTAAACTTTCAACACAAGGATTTCCTCCTTTTATTTCATCTCTATTATTGCCTATCGAAATTATTGATAATAGTTCAAGTGAAATTATTAATAATCAAGACAGACAGCATTGTATTGGAGAATCTATAGAAATTTCTTCTGGAAGTGTAACAGGTACTGGCATAACATATGAATGGAGTTTTGATAATGGTGTTACCACCTCTGTTCTCTCTAATACTTCAACTTTAAAAATCAACAATTTAACCACTAGTGATAATGGAACTTACTTGTTAACTGTAACACTTACCAACGATTGCGGAGATGTTACGATTTTAGAAGGTGATTTTAATCTGGAAGTTTTTGATCCTGCCACAGCAAATCCTATTTCAGATATTAATTTTTGTGATTTAGATGGAGATGGTTTTAATACTTTTGACTTTCAAACTGATTTAACTCCTATTGTAGTTGGAGCACAGGATCCTTCTAAATTTGAAGTTTTATATTTTAATAATAGAACAGATGCAGATACAAATAATACTATTAATGCTCTACCTAATCCATACACAAATACTGTTCCTTTTATAAATCAAAATATTTATGTTAGAATAAACAACAAAGGTGCTCCTAATGCTTGCTATGATACTACTGAATTTAATCTTATGGTAACAGGTATACCAAAACCGAATCAACCTTTAGATTATGAAAATTGTGATGATATAGTTAGTGGTGGTGATACTGATGGTTTTTTCAATAATTATATACTAGCATCTAAAGATGCTGAAATATTAGGTGCTTTATCTTCTACTCAATATAAAGTTACTTATCATACTACTTTAATAGGAGCACAAACCGATTCTTTCACTGATCTTATAGATAAAAACATACCATATAGAAATGTTTCGATTAATGAACAAACTATTTATGTTAGGGTAGAAAATGTAGACAACATAAATTGTGTAGTAATTTCGGATCCTTTATCTACAACATTCAAACCTTTTAAATTAGTAGTTAATTTACTTCCTGTTATAATAAATGATCCTGCAGAAATTAAACAATGTGATATTGATATTGATTTAGCAACTACCATTAATTTAACACAAGCTCAAATTTCAATATCTAATAATTATTTAAATGAAACTTTTAAATATTACCCAAGTGAAATTGATGCTAATAATGATACTCGAGAAATAACAAACCCTATAAATTATGCTACTTCTGATGGAGATGTTATTTGGGTAAGAACAATTTCTTCTAAAAATTGTTTTAGAGTATCAAAATTAAATATTACAGTTTCTTTTATTCCTGATATTACCTATAATAAAGAATTTACTGCTTGTGATGATTTTTTAGACATTGATGGAAACGACACTGTCAATAATGATGACAATGATGGAATTTCAAATTTTAATTTAAGTAAAACTATTACAGAAATAAAAGAATTATTTCCTGTCTCTATTAGAGCTAACTTAAACGTATTATTATTTGAAACTGTAAATGATAGAGATGCTGTAATTAATCAAATCAGTAATGTTACTAACTATAGAAATCTAAACATCCCAGCTTTTACACCTCAACCTATCTATGTTAAAATTATTAATAAAATAAATAATGATTGTACAGGTTTAGGAGAATTTTCTATAAAAGTTAATCCATTACCTAATTTTGATATTACTTCTCCTCAAATAACTTGTTTGAATGCTCCTTCATTTATAGAGGCAGAAACTCCTGATGGAAATTATAATTATCAATGGAGGAAAAATGGAAATTTAAGTATTATAGGTACTAACCAACAATTAAACATTACTAATGGAGGCGTTTATGAAGTAACAGCTATCAATACAATAACAAAATGTAGCCGCTCTAAAACTATTACTATAAGTGAATCAATTATTGCTACAATTAATCAAGAAGATGTTACTATTGTAGATGATTCTAAAAACAATACTATTTCCATAAATAACAATGGGACTAATTTAGGAATTGGTGATTATGAATTTGCTTTACAAGATCAAAGTAAAAGAATAATACAAAATTTTCAAGATGAACCTTTCTTTGAAAATTTACAAGGTGGAATCTACACTATCCTAGTCAGAGATAAAAATAATTGTGGTGTTGCCGAACTTGATGTATCCGTATTAGAATTCCCTAAGTTTTTTACTCCTAATGCTGATGGTGTTAATGATCTATGGAATGTAAAAGGGGCAAGTACTACTTTTTATCCGCAAAGTAGCATGCATATTTTTGATAGATATGGAAAAACAATTACTTCTTTACAAATTGATGGAGAAGGTTGGAATGGACTTTTTAATGGTAAAATGTTACCTTCAACAGACTATTGGTTTAAAATTACATTAACAGATCTTAACGGTAATACTATAAATAGACAAGGTAATTTCTCTTTACTTAGAAAATAATTTATTCACTTAAAACAATTAATCTCTTTATAACTTTAATTAAAGTTATAAAGAGATTAATTGTTTTTATATTTACAAACTTATTAATTAAGTTATTTCCCTATATATTAAACTTGTATGCTTGAAAATAAAAAAAATACGCTAGTCATTATTTTATTTTTCTACACTTTATTAATCTTTTCGCAAGATGGTTCTCCTATTTGTGATACAGCAGAACCTATGTGCTCAGATAATAAAGGCGTTAAAATTTTTAATAATGTAACTGGTGTTACTAGCGCTGGAACAATAGGCTGTTTATTTGACACACCAAATCCTGCTTGGTTTTTTATAAAGGTAGGTAGTACCGGGAAATTAAATTTTCAAATCATACAAAACTCTGATTTTGATAGTAGTGGAAACCCTACTGGAGCACCGTTAGATGTAGATTTTGTGTCTTGGGGACCTTTTAACACTCCCAATTCTAACTGTACTAACTTATCTTATCAATGTCTTAATGATGACGGTTCTCCTGGTTTTTGTTTAAGTAATACAGAAGATGTTAATTTTTATCCAAACGATTTAGACAACTCTAATATTATTGACTGTAGTTTTGATGGCTTAAGTCAAGAAACATTTTCAATTAACAATGCTATCGCAGGTGAATTTTATATATTATTAATTACAAATTATGATGGTAGCCCTGGTAAAATTAAACTAGAACAAACAAATTTTGGTCAACCTGGAGCTGGAACTACTGATTGCTCTATAATCTCTGGAGA
>CALISK010000252.1 GCA_938041625.1 uncultured Tenacibaculum sp.
AATACTGCTGGCGGAATACAACTAAGAGCAATTGATTTTGCTAAATACGGTCAATTATACAAAAACAAAGGTGTTTGGAATGGAAAACAAATTTTAAGTAAACAATGGGTAGAAAAAAGCTTAGCTAAACAAGTAAAACGATTGCCTAATAAAGGACATTATGGATACTTGTTTTGGAATAAAATCTATAAGCATAATAATAAAGAATATGAAGTATCTTATTGTAGTGGACGAGGAGGAAATAAAGTTTTTATTTTTAAAGACATTCCTTTTGTTATTGTAATTACTTCTTCTGCATATAACAGTCCAGATGCGCATCTTAATGTAGACAAGATGATGACAGATTATATATTACCAGCTGTCATTGAGAAATAATAAACTACAATAAAATATCGATTTTTTAAAATTTATTAAAAAGTCGATGTTTGTTTATAATACTTTTAAATATGAAAACCACTTAATAAAAACTACTGATTTTCGATTATTTTAATTTAGGCTGTATTAAATCTCCTTTACTAATTGTATACTTTAAAGTTGGGTACATAAAATTTAACGATCTATTTTCTTCTCCTCTTAACATAAAAAAGCTTCTTTTTTCTTGTTCAGTTGCTAATTGTAATAATTCTCCATTTTCAAAATAAGCTGTATCATTTTTTATAGTAATAAATGTTTTTGATTTTCTAAATGTAATTCCTAACCATTTATTTTCTTCGTTATTAGACATTGTTTCTAAAACAATTTTATGATAAAATTGTTTATTCGTTAAAGTAGAAAATAACACAACAGAGTTATGTGATAATACTATCTCTGATTCTTCTTCTGTTATTTTATCTTTAATTTTTAACTTTCTAAATGTGTTTTCATTTAATTTTTCTGGGTTTTCATAACATGAAAAAAGAGCTATATAAGATTCAGAATCTAAATCTAAACTTTGATCAGAATGATACTTCATCTTTTTATATTTACTTTCATATACTTCAATAAGTGCATTATTAAAAAATAATTCAGGTAAATTTAAATCAGATTCTTGTATTTGATTATTAATTTCTGATATTATTGTATGGTGTTTTTTTAAAAAGTTACCTGCTGCTATGTCGTATTCTGTTGTTGTTCTAACTATTGGAATCCCTTTTTCTGTTACATCTACTAAGTGATTTCCTAAACGCCCTTTTCCTGTTTTTTTAAACTCAACAGAATTTGATAAGATTTCAAATAAATTATCTTCAAATGGAAGTTCTATTTTTAAAAACTCAAAATCTTTCATCATTCTAATTAATAAATTGGTTTTTTATAATCTCCTGAATTCATACTAAAATGAATTTTACCATATTTTACAGCATCAATAGTTCTATTTTCTTTATAATAAGAATCTCGTAAATTAAGCATTGTTTCTTCTGTCATCTCTTCTAATTTCACCAATTCTCCATTCTCTTTTATAAAAGTCTGATTATTTACATAAACTCCTTGTAAATTAGAACAACGAACTACATACCCCATTCTTGTTGGTATTCTATCAATATTTAATACCGAAGGTCTAATTTCATGAGTATATAATCTGTTAGTAGAAAGTGGTATTAAAAAAACTGAGTTAGGATATAAGGTTACACTAAACTCTTTTTTTAAGGAACCATCTTTAACATTACCTTTCAACTTAAAATGTAATTTTGTTAATCCACTTGTTTTTTTATAACACCAATCAAATTTATTGGTTTTAGATGGTGATAAGCTTTGAAAATTAGAAGTGTCATAAAAAGTACAAAAAGCTATAATACCTTCTTTAGGCATATCTTTTGTTTTATCTGAATGTGCTTTTATTTTTGCCTTTACTTCTTTATTATTTTCTTTCTTTTTATTCTGATAAATCTGAGCTAGTACATGGTTTAAATTTGTTTCTTCTTCAAATGTATATTTTATAATTTCATTTAATGAATTAATAATTTGCCTATCGGTTTCGCGAAAGTTATCTGAAGCTCCTGTTAAATTACTCGAACATCTTAAAAGATTAAAATTTAAGACCTCTTCTCTCTTTTTATTTTCTTCTTTTGTTATTTCTGTTAAATAAATTCCTTTTCTTAAAGCTGTTGAATTTTTATTCGATTCAGTCAACTCCTGAAACTCATGCTCAGATTCAATTTTTTCAAAATAATTCTCTTCGTTAAACAATTGTCTTAAAAAAACACCTGTTTCATTAATTACAATTGGTACTGCTCCTAACTCTACTTCTTTATAATTTTCTTTACTTAATAGTTCTTTATAATTAACAGATACGTCTTTTATAATATGTATTATACTTTTATGAGTATCTATACCATTAATATCTCCACAAGCATATATTTTTTCATTCTTATAAATAGATAAATCTTCTGGTAATTCGTTAATAACTACCCCACAAAAATTCTCTTTTAAATATTTTAAATCCTCAGATTCCTTTTCTTGTTTATTTAAAACAATTAAAATGTTCTTATCTTTTGATATTCTATTTTCTTTCTCCATCGAATCTAAAATTTTATTTAAACATATTTATATACAATCTAGTTTTAGTATTTTCTCCTTCATAACCAGTTAGTAAAATATCTTGATCTCCATCATCATCTACATCAGCAGTATTAATAGAATTTTGATCCAAATAAGGAAATGCATTTGCTTTAAACAATTTAAAAGTTCCTTTATCATTTTCATAAATGTCTATTGCTTCCACATAATAATCTGATTTTTCTATCCCTTTTCTTCCTCCTAAAATAATTAAATCTTTATCACCATCATTATCTAAATCAGAAAAACAAGTAGTACCTATATTATATACCATTATCTCATTTTCTACCATTTTAAATCCTTTTGAAGTATTCATATAAAATACTGATTTGTCAAAATGTTTTTCTATACTTCCTATGTTGGTCATAAATACATCTTGATCTCCATCGTTATCAATATCTACAACTTCTACAACCCCTTGATTTGTTTCTTTAAACACGTGATTTACTGACGTGTATC
>CALISK010000253.1 GCA_938041625.1 uncultured Tenacibaculum sp.
ATAATAGGCTGATCCATAGCTTAAAAAATCGGAACTTACCGCCTCTCTAAAGGCATTAATCGGATTGTACGTTGGATCGTCTAGTCCTTTGTTTCCATTAAAAACATCTAAAATAGCGACTCTATTTTTTAAGGTACCACAGTGATTCAACATTTGTTGTTGTAATGAATAACAGTTAGCGCCATCACTATCTGTAAACAAAAGAGCATCTGGAATTACCACCATAGTTGGTTCTACTTCTTTTTCTAACAAACGTAATCCGTGAAGAAAAGGATCGATAGAAAAATCTGGTTTTACAGTATCTCCTCCATAAGTTCCTATGGCTACTACATAACAGGTTGCACCTCCATTTTGATAAAAAAATTTTACCGATTCATACATGTAAAATAAGGTACCTGGCTTTGGAGTAAAACTTAAATGTTTGTCCAACATCATTAAATCTGTTAAAGGTGCATCTTCTTGATCTGGATCAATGACAGTCATATCATATACAGTATGTGCTCCAATACCAAAGAAATTTTCAAACTCCAATAATGAGTCTATTCTAATAGGTTTGTTAAGGAGTGATCTCCCTTTAAATTTGGCTCTTTCAGTATAGCCTATAAATGCTGGTATAGCTGTAGCTACTGCAACTACTGAGTTAGAAAAAGCATTTTTT
The DNA here is from genome assembly GCA_938041625.1 of uncultured Tenacibaculum sp. Lineage (GTDB taxonomy): Bacteria > Bacteroidota > Bacteroidia > Flavobacteriales > Flavobacteriaceae > Polaribacter. The sequence continues at coordinate 659 of CALISK010000253.1, forward strand.
TCTTCAATGTAAACACCTGGTGTTTTTAAAGTTAAACTCATAATATCTCTTCTTTAAATTTATCTAAAAAATAGATTTGATTTTTATACAAAATCACAATACTAGAGTCAAAAATTATATTAAAAAAACAAATAAATATCTTTAAATATCATGAACGTTTCTATTTTGGGCTTAAACGTCATAATAACACCCCATAGAAATAAAATACAGAAAACTTATCAAATAAAAAACTGCTAAAGAAATAATTTCTTTAGCAGTTTTTTATCTATTTATTTTTATTATTTAGTCATTGTTACAACTCTTTGTGGTAATGGTGCTTCGTAACCTGCTTTTCCTAAAGCTATAACTATCTCTTGGCGAGTATCCCAATATACATCCCAATAATTTTCACAATTAACATAAGGTAAAGCTAACAATTCAACACTATTTACTCCTAAATTATTTACAGCGACTCTTGGTTGTTTACCTTCCTCTTTTAATACATTATTATCGTTCTTTAAAACATCCAATACTATTTGTTTTGCTTTCTCAATATCTGCTCCATAACGAATAGCAAATGGCATATCAACTCTTAAATTTCCTATTGCTGTTAAATTTGTTATTTTATTTGAAGTAATTGCAGAGTTTGGAATAATTTCTGTTTCATTTTGAAAAGTTTCTATAACTGTTACAAAAACAGAAATTTCTTTTACAAATCCAAAAGCTCCGTTTGTTTTTATTAAATCACCAACCTTAAAAGGTCTAAAAATTAATAACATTACACCAGAAGCTAAATGACCTAATGACCCATTAAAAGCACTACCAATAGCAAAAGCAGCTGCAGCAATTAAAGCAGCAAAAGACGCAGTTGGTATTCCTACAATTCCTGCAATAGAGATTAATACTAATATTTTTAATATAAAACCTATTAAAGTGATTAAAAATGGTCTTAACGTCTCATCTACATGTTTTGTTTCAAAAAGTTTTGAAACTGCTTTCATAACTATTCTTACAATCCATAAACCTATTATTAGAGCTGCTAAAGCTCCTAATAATTTTAATCCCCAGTCTCCAAAACCTGTTGCAATTGTGTTATAAAAATTTGATAATAATTGTGAAATTGTATCCATTTGATTTGTTTATGATTTGTTTTTAAGACACTATAATGAATAATTATGTCACTATGTTTTTTATAAATCGTAAATTTGAACTATGAATTTCACAAAAACAACCGAACAAAATTCTCTTTATAATAATTTAGAAAAAATGAGTGTTTCTGAATTATTACTAAATATTAATAATGAAGATAAAAAAGTAGCCTCTGCCGTTGAAAAAACGATCCCAAAAATTGAAATATTAACAGAGCAAATTATACTAAAACTTAGAAATGGAGGACGGTTATTTTATATTGGAGCTGGTACTAGTGGTAGACTAGGTGTTGTTGATGCTTCTGAATGCCCACCTACATTTGGTGTTTCACATGATTTAGTAATTGGATTAATTGCTGGTGGAGATATCGCAATAAGGAAAGCTGTAGAGTTTGCTGAAGACTCTAAAGAAGAAGGTTGGTTAGATTTACAAAAATTTAAAATTTCTGAAAAAGATGTAGTTATTGGAATAGCTGCTTCTGGTACTACACCTTATGTGATTCATGCTTTAAAAAAATGTAATGAAAATAATATAATTACTGGATGTATTACTTGTAACGAAGGAAGTCCTCTTTCCTTAACAGCCAAATTTCCAGTAACTGTAGTTGTAGGTCCAGAATTTGTTACTGGTAGTTCTAGAATGAAAGCTGGAACAGCTCAGAAATTAGTTTTAAATATGATTTCTACAGCAACTATGATACATCTTGGTAAGATTAAAGGAAATAAAATGGTAGATATGCAACTATTGAATAATAAATTGGTAGACAGAGGTGAAAAAATGTTAGTTTCTGAATTAAATATAGACAAAGAAACTGCATCGCAACTGCTTATGAAATATGGTAGCGTCAGAAATGTTTTAAAAAATCACAAAAATGACTAATAAATCTTACGAAAAACCTATTAGAAGATTACTTTTTTTAATAACTTTATTAATCATTTCCCCTGTAGTATTAACTTTGGCTTTTAAAGCTCAAAAAATTTATACAGATTTCCCTAAAGTTATTATCTTTTATGTGTTAATAACAATAGGAATCTCTTTAATTTTGTTTACTGTTTTATGGGGCTTTAAAACATTTCAATCTTTTTTGAAAATACTTTTTAGCGAATAATTTTGATTAAAAAAATAAACTTAAATAAAATAACAAATTGGGAATATTGGCCTTCGTCTATGTTTTATTTACCAAATATTCCTTATGCAATTTATTTAGCTATTAGAGCTAAACATGCTGCTTTTTTTAGTGCAGCTAACCCTGCTTTAAAAAGTTCTGGTAATGGAACCGAAAGTAAATTTGAAACTATTGAATTAGTACCAGAAAAATATAGACCTAAATCTATATTAGTAAAACCTAAAGTCAAGTTTTCATCTGTTGCTAAAAAAATAGAAAAAACCAAAATTAATTATCCGTTAATAGCAAAACCCGATGTAGGGTTTAGAGGTATTCTAGTAAAAAAAATAAATTCACCTACTGAATTAAAAAAGTATTTAAAAAGTTATCCAATAAATATTATTATTCAAGAATTTTTAGAGTATGAAAATGAATGTGGTATCTTTTATCATAGAAACCCTAATGACAATAATGGATTAATAACTTCTATTACACTAAAAAAATTTATATCGGTAATCGGAGATGGTAAATTATCTTTAAAATATTTAATTTTAAATGATGAAAGAGCTAAAATTTATTTCGATTTATTTAATAAAATACATAACGATAAAATAAATAGTATTCCTCCTAAGAATAAAGAAATAAAACTTACTGTAATAGGTAATCATTCTAAAGGAACTCAATTTATTAACGGAAACCATTTAATTAGTAAAAAATTAGAAAGCATCTTTGATAATTTAAGTAAATCAATAGACGGTTGGTATTATGGAAGAGTTGATTTAAAATACAATTCATTTGAAGAACTTGAAAATGGAACTGATTTTAAAATTTTAGAAATTAACGGTATTATAGCGGAACCTACACACATATATGATTCCGAAAATTTCACTTACTTTAATGCATTAAAGACAATAAGAAAACATTGGAAATATTTATTCAACATATCAATAGTAAATCATGAAACAAAAAACATCCCCTACAAGAGTTCATTTCAATTTATTAACGAAATGTTTCAGTTAAAAAAATACATTACATCGATAAAAAAGCTTCATTAGAAGTTACAAACAGACTGTTCGTCGACACAAAACAGACATAAAAAACTCATTGTGACTATATTACATTATTTCGTGTCTCAATATTAAAGGGTTTTTTCAAATTAATTAACTCTAATTAAACATAAATTAAACAACTGGTTATGAGGAAAATAATTACTCTACTAATTTTTTTAACTGGTTTTTTTGCCTTTTCACAAGTAAAAGTAGGTAA
>CALISK010000254.1 GCA_938041625.1 uncultured Tenacibaculum sp.
TTTTGTCTGAGAAGTAGGACTCGAACCTACAACCTCCTGCATCCAAAGCAGGTAAACAACCAATCGTTATCTTCCCAGTTTTGCAGTACTGACGGGATTCGAACCCGTAACTTTCCGAGAGACAGTCGGATACACTAACCATTGTGCTACAGTACTTTTTTGTGGAAGTGGTAGGATTCGAACCTACAAGCTCCGAAGAGAACAGATTTACAGTCTGCCGAGCCAACCAATTGCTCAACACTTCCTTTTAAATAACTTTCAATTATTTTTCAATAAATTAAAAATATCATTTGTAAACCTGACAGGATTCGAACCTATACAACAAGAATCAAAATCTTGTATGCTAACCATTACATCACAGGTCTATCTTCTAGAGAAAGAAATAAATTTTAATTCCTTACTTGTACAGGAAGAGAGATTCGAACTCTCAAAATTCTGATTCTAAGTCAGACGCGTATGCCAAATTCCGCCATTCCCGCATTTAATTTTGTACTCTGTAAGAGAGTTGAACTCCTATTTTCTGATAGAAAGTCAGATGTACTAGCCATTATACTAACAGCTCATTTTGTCTGAGAAGTAGGACTCGAACCTACAACCTCCTGCATCCAAAGCAGGTAAACAACCAATCGTTATCTTCCCAGTTTTGCAGTACTGACGGGATTCGAACCCGCAACTTTCCGAGAGACAGTCGGATACACTAGCCATTGTGCTACAGTACTTTTTTGTGGAAGTAGTAGGATTCGAACCTACAAGCTCCGAAGAGAACAGATTTACAGTCTGCCGAGCCAACCAATTGCTCAACACTTCCTTTTTTAATTATAAATTTGTACGCTGTAAGAGAATCGAACTCTTATTTTCTGATAGAAAGTCAGATGTACTAACCATTATACGAACAGCGCATTTTAATTTTTTCAATATGTCAATGATCTTATTTTCTTGAGACAAGAATGAGATTGCTACGCCTTCTCATTTAATCACAAATTAGATTTACATAATTTTCAAATTCATTTGAAATTATTTCAATCATTGAGACAAGAATGAGATTCGAACTCATAAAAAACGGATTTGCAGTCCGTTGCCTTAACCTTTCAGCCATCTTGTCTTTTGCCGAGAACAAAGGAATCGAACCTTCACCATTTTTACATGGACTTAATTAGCAGTTAAGCGTAACAAACCAATATTTACCTATTCTCCTATTGCGGAAGAAATGGGATTCGAACCCACACGAGTCGTTAACTCCGAACGGTTTTCAAAACCGTGGCCACCACCAAATTGGCTTGTTCTTCCTTAATTTTATTCCATAAAAAAAGCATCTCCTTTTTGTATGGAGATGCTTTTCATTTTTACTATATTGTATATAATTAACTTATATCATCATAGTATATCTCCTTATTATATTTAAAATCTTCATCACTACATAGTACATAAAGGCTACTCGGCGAGCGAAACTCAAAATAGTTGGGTGTTATATGTTGTGAATACTGTTTCATTTTATTTACTTATTATGTTTTTATTTTACTTTTTTAAATGTTTCTGAGTTTATATATTAATTTTTCAGAATATCAAAACAATAATTTGTTACGTTTCGACGATGCAAAGATGGGACACCTTTTTTAATTACACAAGAAAAAATAAAAATTAATTAACTGGTAATCAATCAATTAACTGCGATTAAGGCATTAGATTCCCTGTCCGTATTTTACAGATTATAAACATTTTATACAAAAGGCTGTCTCTCAATTGTTTCTTGTTTTTTACTTCTTTATTTATTTACTTTTCTTAACTAAACATTTTTTATTTTTTTTCATAAAAAAAGCGTCCAATTTTTAAATTGGACGCTTATACTGTATTATTTCTTATTATAATTTACTTAAATCATCGTTGAATTAGATATACATAGCCTCCTTTTCGCAAAATACTCGGGCGAAAATCATACGAACAAAGTTCGAATTGTGTGTTTCTATGTATGTTTTGTAATTTCATTTCTTAATTAATACTGCAATATTACTTATTTTCTACAAAATATTAAATAATTTGGCCTCATATTTAATATTTTAATGAATGAAATATAGAATTAAGACGATTAATCTATTTTATTATAGTGTAAGTATTGTAATTTCTTTATTAATAGCTTCGTTTTTATCTTTAATGATAACTAGTTATTTAAAAAGAGATTATGTTACTTTCATTTGCTTTAATTTTTTGTTCAGTTTTATTACTTTAGAAATAGTAAAGAGATTTTACATTAAAGAAATTAAAATAACTTTAAGTAATGAATCTATTTTTTTAGAAAAAACTAAACATGAAAGAATTCTTTTAAAAAATATTATAGGATATAATTATAGAAATTCTTTTAAAAATTACCCTAGTTTCAAGTTAATTTTTAAAAATAAAAAAAGTTTTAAATTTAACTGCCTCAATAAATATTGTGAAAATTTAGAAGACTTTATAGTTGAATTAGAAAAAGAAGGTATAAGCAATTACTCAAAAACAAAAAATTAACTACTATAATTCAAATATACTAAGAAGTGTAACTTGATTAAAATATTACATTACCTCAAATTCTAAATATTAAATTTGAGGAGTTTATTTATCATAGTGTTTTTATGATATTTTACTGAAGAATATAAAATAAACCCTTTATATATAAAAAAGAGATTTATATATAAAGGGTAATAATAAAAGGGGAAATTATATTAACAAATATAAGTTCCTTGTCCTAAAAATTTACCTGGTTGAAAACAGCAAACTTTTACACCATTTTGGTGTATAAAAGAACCATCTCCTCCACATACTTTTCCAATTGGGAAATCTATTCCTCCATTAACTTCTTGTTGTTGAGATTTGTTTAGGATTTCACCTAGTTTTGAAATGTTTTTGAACATAATATTGAGGTTTTATTTAATTAATTTGATGCTAAATTACTTAAATAGATACTACTACTTTACACTGTAAACAGGGGATTTTGATCCCCTATTTACAGTGATTTTTATATGTTTTAATCATTTAATTACAATTCATTATTCCACTTACTCTGTTATATTTTGATTTTAAACATTTAAGAAATATAAAGTTTTAAAATTCTTGTTCTAATTTCAATACATTTCATCATCATCTTTAACTTTAAATAATTCTAAACTTATTTCTTTCAGTATTTCCGATTCAATTTCTTTTTTGCAACCAAACAATATGGGAGCTTCTTCACCTGTTACTAAACACCAATTAAAATTTTCTGTAAAAAGACAAGTTTCTAATTGAAAGCTATACATTTCTTGAAGTTCAAAATATTTTTCTATAGTAATATTTATATATTCTTTTTTTAAATCAGAAGGATATTGATATTCTTCAGAATCATAAATAAGTAAATTCAATTCTGAATTTTCAGAGAGTTTTTTTAATGATTCTTTAAGTTTTAATAAAGTTAAATCTTCCAATAAAGTAATTCCAGGTGTTTCTGGAATATGATCTACTGTCTTATGTGAATATGGTACATTAAATCGGTTCGCCAAATCAATAATTGGAATCGGATTATACCATTTTTCTTCTTTTAGTAAGACATTAAATTCTTGTTCAATTCTTACTCGTTCGTTCATGCTTTTAAATCCTAAATTATTTAAAGGATACCTTTCAAAAGGAAAATCATCAATTATTCCTACACTCCAGTGAATTATATATTTTGATTCAAATTGTTTTGGTATATAATGCTTCGCAAAATTCCAATTATCAGAATTTCTATTATTGTAAAACTGAGTAAAGTCATTAAAAGTGCTCTTTTCCATATTAATTTAACCTTAAAATTATTTATCATTAGTGAACGGAGATGTCCACTGTTTCTGTTTCATTATATTTTTAACTTCTTCATACAATAACGGATAAAAATCATGGCAATCTACACCCACATCAAAAGATAATGAATGTATATTATCAGGTAAATGTCCGTGTGAGTGTCCGTATAAATGCCAAGTTCCTCTAAAAGAAGAACGCCAAACTTTCATCGCATAATGTAATAATGTAATTTTTCGTTTTCCATTAGGCGCATCTTTATCCTTTATTCCTAATTCAAAATAATCTTTAATCCATTAGAATCTTCGAGTATTTTGTAAAGCTGCATTTTCATGATTTCCTTTAATTAAATAGATTTTACCATTTAATTGAGATAAAACTTCTTTTAAGTTTTCTGGCGAACCTAAACCTACATCTCCTAAATGATATACTTTATCATTGGGTTGCACTTTACTGTTTCATCTTTTTATTAACTCTTCATCCATTTCTTCCACAGTTTTAAATGGTCGATTGGAATATTTAATAATGTTTTTGTGACCAAAATGGTGATCGGATGTAAAATATATATTTTCCATAATTTTATTTTTATTAATTAACAAAGCCTTATAGTTTAAAAACTATAAGGCTTACTTTTTCTTTATACTATTTTTCTTGTTTCATTAATCATGTTGCAAATATTATATAATACAACGCATTCTTTTTACGCTGTATTCTTTTTACGCTGTATTTTTTTTACCAATCCCATGACATTGTTTTTTTATGAACAGGGAACTCATGAATGATTCCTTTTTTTTGCAATCTTAAAATTTCTCTACATTTCGTTTTAAATTCACGCTGTTTTATTCTTGTATATTCACTGCCCAATTTATCATTTCTTGTCATAGTACTTTTTGTTCTTTTTTTCCTCTTATGCACTTTTTTAAAATTGTAAATCTTTTTATTATGATAAGATTTCATTGGTATTAAGTTTTTAAGTTATAAACTCAATACAATCTTCCTTTTTTAATTTGCATTTATTTATACGTTTTAATTATTTATCAAACACCAATCTAATATTTTTGCAATGTTTCTAGCATCATCTACTCCCCTATGATGTGTACCATCTAAAGGAATATTTAAAATACCTAATGCTCCTTTCATTCCTACTTTTCTAGAAATGCCTCTTACTTCTGTAAATAACTCTTTCACATTTATATGATCATGAGACATTGGATACTCTAATCTTTTAAATTTACTTTGACTTTTCATCATTTTTAAATCGTAAAAACCATAACTAGCCCAAGTATATTCCTTAGGGTTATACTCTTCTCTTAATTTGGTAAAAGCATCTTTTAATAAAATACCTTTTTCATCTAACATATCTTGTGTAATTGTTGTTAGTTCTGTACAAAACGGACTTACTTTAGATCTTTCTGGTTGAATTAAGATTCCTTTATTTTTAGAAATTTCCCCCGTATCAGTATCTAAAACACAAATTCCTATTTCTATTATTTCACTTACTTCTCCTGGCGGAATTTTACCATTCCAACAAGTAGCTTCTAAGTCTATAACTATTATTTTATTTTTATTCATTTTTAATTTCTTATTATTTCACACTTCTTATTATTTTTGTGTAAATAGTTTTTTACTCAACATCTTCATTATTATTTTTCAAATGAATTAAATGTTTTTTGATTTTCTTCTTCTTTCTCATCTTCAGGTACAAATGTTTTAACAATAGGCCTAATGGTTTCATTGTTGGGATTCGGATATTCTTTACCATAACTTCC
>CALISK010000255.1 GCA_938041625.1 uncultured Tenacibaculum sp.
GACGTAAACCTTGGGGGTCTTTAAATATGTCAGGGACTTAATTAACTTTAAAATCTTATTTATAATGAAAAAATCAATTTTAAATTTGGGAGAAAAATTGACTACTGTTGAACAAAAAGAAATTAATGGTGGAGTTATACCTTCACAAGCTTGTGATGTAGTTTGTGTTTACGGTAATACAGGAAGATGTGGATTTCCTCATTGTCCAGGAGTGTGTAATGGTAGAGGAGGTTATATACTTTACTAAAGTAGATTAATAATAAACAATAGAAGTGCGATTTATATATAGATCGCACTTTTTTATTTTTAAAAATATAAAATTAAGACTTTACATCCAATGCATCTCTAAGCGAATTTCCTAATAACATAAATGCCATTACTAAACTCATAATAGCTAACCCAGGAATTAATGCTAAAAAGGGTTTTCCTAAAATAATATAATTGTAATGATTTTTAATCATTCCTCCCCAAGAAGGAGTAGGAGGTTGTGCACCAATACCTAAGAAACTTAAGCCACTTTCTATTAAAATTGCAGCAGCAAAATTAGCAGCAGAAATAACAATAATAGGAGCTAAAATATTAGGAAGTATGTGTTTAAATATAATTCTTAAATCAGAAAAACCTAAAACTTTAGCAGCTTCTACATATTGTTGTTGTTTAGTAGTAATTACCTGACCTCTAACTATACGAGCTACTTCTACCCACATTGTTAAACCTACAGCAATAAAAACTTGCCAAAAACCTTTACCTAAAGTTAATGTAATTGCAATAACTAATAGTAGAGTTGGTATAGACCATGTAATATTAATAAACCACATAATTAAAGCGTCTATTTTTCCGCCATAGTATCCAGAAATAGCGCCTATTGGAATACCAATTAATAAAGAAATAAAAACAGCAACAAAACCAATAAAAAAAGAAATTCTAGTTCCTATCAACAACCTACTTAATACATCTCGTCCATATTTATCAGTTCCGAAATAGAATGTCTTTTTTTGTATGTAATTTTCAGGAGTATTGTTGAAAATTGCAGTATCGAATTTTTTAGTTAAACCATCTGAGTATTTTACAACTTGGAGTACATTTTCTTTTATGGTAAACGACTTTATAGGAAGTTCATCAAATTGAGTCTCTTTTCCATATAAAAAAGAAGTAAACCAGGATTGTTGTTCAGTATTATTTAAAGGGTTTTTTAACATTTGACAAGAAAATCCCATCGATTTAGAGTGAATTTCTAAATGCATTTGATTTGCAGCATTTGTATTATCAGGAGCTATCCAATAACAAAACACAGCAACGAAGCCACAAAAAAGAATGTAAAAAAAACTTAAAACACCGAGTTTACTTTTTTTAAATTTCTTTAGGGCTAAATTGTGTAAAGAATTACTTTTAGAACTCATTTTTTGAATCTTTCAAACTAACAATATCCAGACTTGAAGGGTTTTCAAAAACTTCTAGATTAAAATAAGGAACACTAGCAAAGATATGATCGAAGATATCTGCCATAACTCTTTCATAAATAACCCATTGTTTCTGACTACTAAAAGCATAGATTTCTAAAGGAACTCCGTTTGGAGTGGGCGCCAATTGGCGACTCATAAAAAGTAGGTCTTGATTTATTTTTGGATGTTGTTTTAAATAAGAATCTAAATATTTTCGAAACATTCCAAAATTAGTAAGGTTTCTACCGTTTATTAACAATGACTTATCAACGTTATTATCTGTATTATATTTTTCTACTTCATTAGCAATAGTATTGGTATATTCACTAATGAATTCTATCTTTTTATAAGAATCAATTTCTTCATCAGTTAAAAAATGAATACTGTTTATTTTTATGAAAATAGCCCGTTTTATACGTCTACCACCAGAATGATTCATGGCGCGCCAATTTTTAAAAGAATCTGAAATTAAAGAATAGGTAGGAATACTCGTAATTGTATTATCAAAATTTTGAACAATAACAGAAGTCAAATTTATTTCTGTAACATTACCATCTGCACCGTATTTTTCCATAGTAATCCAATCTTGAAGTCTAACAGTATCGTATACAGAAATTTGAATACTGGCAACAAAACCTAAAATAGTATCCTTAAAAATAAGTAGTAAGACGGCTGAAAAAGCACCTAAAGCTGTGAAAAAACGCAATAAAGGTTTTCCTGTAATTATAGAAAAAGAGATTACAAAAGCAATGATCCATATTAAAATCATAAAAATCTGAACATAGCTTTCTAAAGGCTTGTCTTTAAAAGCAGTTAAAGTGCGTAAAAAGTCTTTAATACTTTGTAAAATACTTTTTACTAACCATATAAAACTAATGACAGTAAGTAAATTAACTAAACGCTGTGCAAAATCTAAAAAATGTGGAAAATCAATTAAAATGTATTTTGAGGCTCCATAAGTTATAAATAGTACTAAAACTCTTGATAAGTTTAAGAAAAAGGAATTTTTAATTAAAATATTATCAAATTCAGTTTTCGTTTTATTTGCAACACGTTTTATAAGCTTACTACCATAATATCGTATTACTTTGAAAAGTAAATATCCAAGTATAGCAATAATTAATAAATTACTTATTACATTTAAGTAGGTAGCAATTTCATGAGATAAACTCATTTTTTCTTTTAAAAAATTATAGAAAAATCGATTCAATTTTTATGTTTTTGTATTAAATATTCTGAATTTCTTCACCAGGCTGCAAGTTAAATTTTTTTCTGAAGAAATATACGGCAACATATAATAAAGGAGTATCTAAAGCAGCAATAAGTATTTTAAAGATGACTCCACTTATTAATAAGCCTAAAAATTTATCCCATGCAATTATTTCAAAAGAGCATAGTAATAATAGTACCGTTAATGTATCTATAAATTGAGAAGAAAATGTAGAAAAATTATTTCGCAACCATAAATGTTTTCCCTTTGTATAGTTTTTCCAAAAATGATAGACTCTAATATCTATAAACTGAGCAAATAAATAAGCAAGCATAGAAGCAAGTACTGCTAATGGAGCAGCTCCAAAAACTAAATTAAAAGTAGTATCATTTACAGGAGACCAAGATGTAGCTAGGGCTAATTTACCAGCATAAATAATTAATAACGAAAATAAAGAAGCAAAAATACCAGCAATAACTACTTGGTTAGCTTTTCTTCTACCATATACTTCAGATAGAATATCTGTAATTAAAAAAGTAATAGGATAAGGTAATAAACCTACTGAGATTTCAAATAATTTAACATCAAATATTTTAAAATCAAAAGGATACCAATGAAAAAATTTTTGAAATATTAAATTAGAAGCTACTAAAGAAGCAATAAATAAAGAAGCCAAAATGAGGTAAATATTTTGAGCTAGTAGTTTATTTTTCTCGGTCATAAAACGAAAATAGCAAAATTTAAATTGATTATGTTTGCATAACAAAACAAATGACAAAAAGAAACTTATGAAGGCATATGTTTTCCCTGGGCAAGGAGCTCAATATACAGGAATGGGACTCGATTTATATGAGAAATATCCAATAGCACAAGAACTTTTCGAAAAGGCAAATGCTATTCTTGGATTTAGTATTACTGATGTAATGTTTGAAGGATCAGCTGATGAATTAAAACAAACGAAAGTTACACAACCTGCAATTTTTTTACATTCAGTTATTTTAGCAAAAGTTTTAGGAGAAGATTTTAAACCAGAAATGGTAGCAGGTCATTCTTTAGGGGAATTATCTGCTTTAGTAGCAAATAATGCGCTTTCTTTTGAAGACGGATTAAAATTAGTAGCTAAAAGAGCGATGGCAATGCAGAAAGCCTGTGAAGCTCAAGAATCTACTATGGCTGCGGTATTAGGTTTAGAAGATGATGTAGTTGAAGAAACATGTAAAACTATTGAAGGTATTGTGGTGGCTGCAAATTACAATTGTCCTGGTCAATTAGTGATTTCTGGAGAATTAAAAGCGATTGAAAAAGCTTGTGAAGTTTTAAAAGAAAAAGGGGCAAGAAGAGCATTGGTATTGCCTGTTGGTGGCGCTTTTCATTCGCCTTTAATGGAACCAGCACGTGAAGAGTTAGCGAAAGCAATAGAAGAAACAACTTTTAACGAACCAAGTTGTCCTGTATATCAAAATGTAGTAGCAAAAGCGGTTACAAATCCTGATGAAATAAAAACAAATTTAATAGCGCAATTAACAGGGCCTGTTAGATGGACGCAGTGTATACAAGCGATGATTAAAGATGGAGGAACTGAATTTATAGAAGTAGGTCCTGGTAAAGTATTACAAGGCTTAATGCGTAAAATAGATAGAAGCGTTACTGCAAGTGGTGTTTCAATAGAAGAATAAACATTTGGAATAATAATATTGTTAATTCAAAGAGTTAAAAAGAGATGATTTATTTTAAAATCATCTCTTTTTTATTTGGAGCTGATGTAAAACAAGAATTGTATATTACAAACTTAAATTGCATGTAAATAATGATTAGATCTATAAAAATAGTACTGATATTAATGATTTGTTTTCTAGTAAATACAGGAAATGGACAATATCAAGAATCTTTTAACGAATTAGTAAATGAAACCAATGGTTTTCTCAATACTTACGGTACTTTAAATGATTATTTTAGTTCTTATAATAACTTTATTTCATTTAAAGAATCAGGTTTCTCAAAAAAAAAGATAGAATCTGTGATTGCAAATAGTGATTATGAAGGTGGAATATCACAAGGTAAAGATTCTATTTCTGAAGCTTACTTAATTTCTGAGTTGGGTGAGTTAATAAAAAAGAATATTCATAAAATTATATCTCATACTGAATTTAAAGAAAAAGAGATTGATAGTTTGTTAATCGATGAGCTTGATATCGTTAAATCTGAAGATAATAAACTGTACAACTTTTCATTTTATGAAAAAACAGGAGGTACCTATAAAAGTAAAATTTCAATCATGTATTATTCTGATGCGGATAAAAATAATAAACTAAATCTGTACAAAATTTTTGAAGGTGATGGATTTAATAAAATACATGCTATACCAACAAAAGAAGGAACAAAGTATGTTTTAGAAAGTTTTGTAAGAGGATGTTCATGGTGTTTTCAGTCACAGATTATGTTGGTGGAATTTAAAAACGGAATTTTTCATCAGAACTTTATGTATACTTTAGATTCAAGAGATCCAAATGAAGGGATAGATTATGATTCAAAAACCAAAACAATAACAGTGGATTATATGACAGATGATTTAACTACCGATTGTTATTGTAATAATT
>CALISK010000256.1 GCA_938041625.1 uncultured Tenacibaculum sp.
AGTTCTTATTCAAAAAGAAGACCATACTTTTTCTTCTACTGAAGAGAAAAGTAATTTAGTAAATCCACATTTTGCGATTACTCCTTTGGTTAGTGATTTTAATAAAGACGGGTATTTAGATTTAATTTGGACCAATATTAACACACCTTCTCTTGCTTATATTAATAAAGGAGGAGAATTAAACTACATTCAATTAGACTTAGGCGAGAGTTATGCTACACAAGGAATTAGTGTAACTGTAAAAACTCCAACAAAAAAACTAACAGAGTATTTAGTTACAGGGGAAGGATTGGCTTCAGACCAAACTTCTTTATTACATTTTGGTTTAGGAAATGAAACTAAAGTATTGGAGATTTCTTTATGCTTAAGTAATGGAAAAGAAATTTCTGTTTCTAATCCGAAAATAAATTCAATTGTGAATTTAAAACCTTTAGTGGCTAAATTAATAACAGATTATAAAACTGAACAAGAAGAGATTTCTTTAACACAAAACAACAATTAACATGATAAATTTTTTAAAAAGCTTATTTGGTAAAAAAGCTGAAGAAATAAACACAGAATTATCTAATGGTTACTGCCCTAACTGTTGGGGAGATCAAGAGTATGATAACATCATAAGAGAAAAATATAAAGATGCTCAAATAGATGTTAATAATCATAATTCAAATTATGCTTTTGTACAAGATTTTATTGTAACACATATGAATGGTATAAAACTAAAAAGTAATGTAGAAGGTAGTGAATGTCCTACTTGTATTTTAAAAAATGAAATTTAATTTCTACTCTTTTTTAGTATACATTATATTAGTAGTAGGCATCATTGGTGCTGGGGGGTTGGTTATTGAAGAAATAAAGACAGGTAATGGTTGTCCTAAAGTTTTAGGTATTCCTATGTGTCTTGTAATTCTTATTTGCTTTATAATTCCACTAATAATTCATATTGTAAATAAAAAGAATCTTTTCTACTTTTTATTTACAGGAATTGCTTTCGGCATTGCCTTTGTAGCTTCAATATTACAATTTAACAATAACGCAGAGTGCCCTAAAACTTCTTATGGTAATCCAATGTGTTATTACTCTTTTATCATTTTTCTAAGTTTAATTATTTTGAAAGTCTTTGATTTAAGGTTAAAAAACAAACAGAAGTAATACTATTTATGAATTAAATAGTATTACTTCTTATTTATCTATTTACAGGAGCTCTTTCATGATAAAATTTAGCATACATTAAAGATAAATAATCTTCAATTTCTGCATCTGTTTTTTGATTGTTAATTAAATCAAATACTTTTGTTAGATACTTCTTTTTAAATTCAACTAAAAGTCCTTTATCTTCTAACACATCGTTGTACGTTAAATCTTTTAATTGTTCTCGCATCCAAATATGTGCTTTGTATTTTTTATCTCTAGCTTCTAAATCTTTTTCATCACTTTCTAAAACTTCATTTCCTTTTAATTTTTCAGCCGTCAATAAATTTGATAATCTAGTATAGTCATTCTTTATCTTATCATCTAAAACTAATGCCTCTTCATGTATTTTTCTTAAGCTATTAAATGATATTTTATGATACTTATCTGCAAAGTCTTTATATTTATATAATAGAGTTAAATAACTAATTGCTGCTTTTTTATATTTTTTATTTCCCCCATTTTCTCTTCCTTTTAAATTATCTGATAATAAACTCAAATCATTCATTACCTTTTTAAGATTTCTAACTGTTACAAAATCTGGGCGATTTATTAATTCATTAACTTCTTTAGTTATCTTACTATGTTCTCCTTTAAAAGTATGTTTTCTATAAGAAAATTCAAATTCTTTTTCCTTTTTCACTCTTTCTCTTCTATTAAAAGATAGTTTTGGTTTTGTTAAATCAAAAGCATAACTATAATTAAATGTTAAGGTAAGTTCGTTTAATGTTTCTTGATTTGTACTTCCTCTAAACAATTGTATTGCATTTAAGCTTAAATTATGTTTTTTAGCGATTACGGTACCTATACTTGTTCTAAAATTTAAGACATTCGTTTGTAAATTCTTATTTTCACTTGTATTATATGAAGCCCCTAAAGTTGTATTCAATTTATTCTTAAAAAACAATTTGTTTAAATTTAATGAAGTCCCCCAAGCATTACTGTCATCTTTACCAATATCACTATAATTATAATTTAATGAAGATGATATTGATAATGAATTTTGAGGAAACCCTAAAGTATACACTGCATTTCCATTATGAAAATTATTTGCTTGCCCTACTCGTATAACTCCATTTTCTTCGTTAGCAGAAGAAGCTAATGAGTAATTTAAATTCATACTTTGTGTAAGGTTTTTCTTTTTAGAAAGCATCCAATTAAGGCTTAAATTTGCATTTTGAGAGAGTTGTCTATAATTCAATGCTTCTTGTTCTTCATCTGTTAAATCATTATCATTAATATCATCAAATTGATTTAAATTCTGATTGGTAAAAGAAGTAAAATTAGAATACATTCCTGTTAAAGTAATTGCATCTGTCATTTGATAGGTTGCATTTATACTTCCTACAGTTCTCCCTAAAGATTGGGTTTTCTGATTATTTAAATTATCTCTTTGATACCCTACATTAAATGAGATATTTATTTTATTCTTAAAAAACGATCTTGCTAAATTTAATGTGATATTCTCAAAATCACTATTAAAATAATAAGCTCCAAGTGTTTCGTAATTAGGATCTACTCTTTCATATCCTAAGCCTACTTTCATTTGTGCAATATTAACATCTAAACCTGCTCTTAAAGCATTATAAAACTCAGTTGATGTTCTATTATTAAATAAAACACCTGCTAAATTCTTTGTTGTAATTGCACTTTTATCTGCTCTTATATCTTGTGTTATTGCTGTAGATGCATATTCTGCTCTTAAAGTATATTTTTTAGCTATTGTAGTTTCCCCATTAAGACTTATTACCAAATTCTCTTTTGGTTTTATATTTCTTTCTTCTGCTATTAACCCTATAGAATTTAAATTGTCTTTCGCATAAAAACCAATAACTCCTAATTTATAATTTGGTTTTTCCCATGATACTTTTGCTCCATACCCTATTCTTTTATAAGCAGGTAAAGTTTGTTCATTTCCATCATCTTCTGTCGCTTTTAATAACCGACCATACATGGCACTAAATTTTATTGGAGAATTTGGTGTTAACTCAATTCCTCCACCTGTAAATTGATGTCCGCTTAAAGTATAGGGAGAAAAACTCATGGTAACATCTCCTATGTGTCCTTGAATCCATTTGTACTTTGGATGTAAACTTAATCGGTTAAATTTAAAAGGTAGTTGATAATTAAAATTATCTCCTTGGTTAGAAAAACTGTATGAAAAAGGCACACTAAAACTTAACCAACTCACATTTATGTTCCCTTGTAAAAAATATGTAAAAGGTATACGTGCATTACGTGCATTTGAATTATAATAAATAGTATTTGCATTTACATTACCATTTACTTTTAATGCCGTAGAATTTGTGATCCCTTCTATGTCTAGGTTTTGAGCAATACTACTTTTAGCAAAAAATAATATTACTATAAACACCTTTAAAATTATGTTTTCCATCTTAATAGTTAGCATACTAATTTTAAAAAATCGTAGTTTTTAATTCGTCTTTTTTATCTAAAAAACTCATACACTTTATTCTATTAAAATGAAGTAAGTATAGTTGTATCAATAAATATTTTATTAAAATCAAAACCTCTTGAGGTTAGCTCTTCTATTAGAGCTTTTAATGTTTTAACATCTGGAAAATAATGTCCGCTTCTAACTGAAACCTCAATACCTTTATCTAAAAACTTTATAGTTCCTGCAGTAATTACTTTATCCCCTTTAGTAAAACTAGAATGATGTAAAACTCCTTCTATAGGAACTCCTGCATATATTTTACCTTTTCCATCCATTGTAAAAATGACATCTCCTTTTTCAGAAAGTTTTTTACCATCATTTAATATTAATTCCCCATCTTTTATAAATACTTCGTATGCTTTTCTTCTCTCCTCATCTAAGTATTCTATATCTTTGTATTTAGGAAACAGTCCTTTATCTTCTCCCGAATAACGGTTTGGTATTAATTCGTAATTATCACTATAATTTTGATTTGTGTTTTCGACTAATCTTCCTTTAATAGTATTATCCATCCCTTGAATTCTAGCAAGGTTTAAACGATCACTATTCATGATAGAATTATGGATAAATTCTATTAAAACTGGATTTCTTTTACCATCATCATTTAACTTTTTAAGTAAAAAACCTTTAACTTCTTTATCTATAGGATTACCTAAAACCTTATTTATCTGAGTAATTAAACCTTTATACTTCTCTTCTCTAAATCCAATTTTATCTCCCTTTTGTAAAATTTCAATTCCTTTAAACTCTCCTATTTTTTTACCATTTACTAAAACTTGTTTTTCTGAAATGGTTGTTGCCAAATAGAATATACATACCTTATTTGCTTCTTTATCTAAAACAGTTACAAATTTATGTGATGTTGTTAAAGTAATTGTAATAGGTATTGATTTATTAAAAATTTCTTCAACTTTTTCTAAGCCATCTACTATTGTTGCATGTTTATTTTTAATTGTAGAGTTAAATACATTTTTTAAAGCCTCTAATCCTAAATCATTTTCATAACTAAATCTTTTACTAGCTTTTAAAATAACGGTTAAGCTTTCCTCTATACCCAAACTCAACTTTTTATTATCATTAAAAATCTTCCAAAAATCTATAAGTACTGGGTTTTCACCTATAGATTTTAGAAGGTTTTCATCTATCCCTTTTAAATCTTTTAAAAGCTTTGTTAATCTTTCTTCCTTTATTTCTAAATCTTTAATTTTATCTAAAACACTATTAAAACTATTTCCAAATAATGCTTTTAAATCTTCAGATATATCTTCTCCTTTTCTTCCTAACTCTATAAATGTTCCTTTTCCTGCATTTGTTTGTGCTGGAATTTCATCTAAATCACTACGGGCTCCTTTATGGTATTTTTTAAATGGAGTATCATGAACTATGGTTCCATCTTCATATAACTTAACAGATCCATGACTTGCATAAAATGGTTTATCTACTATTTTAGATAACTCTACTGCTACTTCATCTGTATTACATGATAGTAATCTTATTTTTTGAGTTGTTGTTACTTTATTAATAGATTTTGCTAACTCTTCTGGCGAAATTATTTTTTCAATTCCTTCAGATTTTACAATAAAATCTCCTTTATCATTTGTATGAATTATAATATCATAATAAGAATCATCTGTCTTAAAATTATATCCTGTAAAATCTTTATTTGAAGGAAAAGTTTTTAAATGTTTTTTAAAAAAGTTTAAAATTAAATCTGCCTTATTTGTACTATTTACAACTCTTGTTAAGTCATCTGTTAAGGTTATTAATGTTAGTTTTTTTAATTTTTTATCTACAGTATTTTTAAAGTTTATTACTTTAAATTCTGTTCCATTTATAAACAAAACTTCACTTTCATTATTAGAAAAAGTAAATGTAGGACCATGCCCAGATGCATTTTCAATATCTAATCCACTTTTTCCTTCAATAGTAAAAAGTACTCTAACTTCATTTTTTTCTACTCCATTATTTAAAAACGTATCTACAATAAACTTTTCTTTAGTAGTAGACATGAATCCTTTTTCTTCAACAACTCCTTGATTTTTATATGCATCTTTATACCTCTTTAAAGAATTCTTATCCATCTTAGCTCCTCTGTAAGTTGTTTTAGAGTACTGTGGCATTTTCTTCAAAGACTTTTCTAATACATTTTTAAAAACAATTAACTCATCTGTCATTGTTCCTAAACCTCTAAGCGCTTTGTTTAAAGCTTCAAAGCCATGCGCCTTTGTATAGTAATGTATAGTTGATAATTCTTCTAAAGATACTTTTGGGTATTTCTCATTCAATCTTACTTTTCTCTTTAACACCTCTGTTCTAGAAAAGACCGCATCTGGATTTTGAAAAAACTTTAAAAAATCAATATCTAAACGATTAGGGCTGTCGTTCACATTCATTAACCCCCAACTTTCTATTAATTTAGGATTCTCACCTATTTCCTCAATTACTTCTTTTGATGCTTTATTAAAATCATCAAGGAATTGTTTACCATTATCTGGTAAATCTAAATCTTTAATTTTTTCAGCTACTGCTTTTGAGTTATTACCAAAAATCTTAGAAAACTTATCTAAAGGATTTACACTACTTGTTAAGTTCCCTATTTTAGGAAGTTTCTCTCCTTTTTTAGAAAGTTTAGGATAAAATGTTGCTACTGTTCCATCTTCTATTCTAAGTTTAAATCTTATCTCTATCTTTCCATCTCTAGAAAAACCATATAACAACCTTTTATTATCTTGATTAGGTACAACTCCATGATTATTATTTAAAGCATAAATAGCTTCTTCCACAATCTCTTTGTTAGTCATATGATCTGGGAAGAATGAGCTAATAGCCCCTACCTTATTACTTTTTGCTCCTACATAAGGCCTATATATCCCATTTGTTTTTACATAGTGTTTACCATTTAAAGATATTACAGGAATTCCTTCATAAACTCCATTTGCCTCTCCTTTTCTCAACATTATAACATACTCTCCTCCATTACTTTTAACAAAATCTTTTAATGCATTCTGTGTATGTCCTCCACTAAACCCTTCTAAATAAAGTTCCTTTTCATTAAAAACTATTGATTTCCCTTCAAAACTTCCATCTGTATTTGTTTTTATTCTTAATGCATGATTAGATGCATTTTTTACTTTCTTCCTTACTTGCTCAATCGGAATAAAATTCGAATTTCCTAAACTGTACTTAATAACAACTCTATCTGGAGTATTTACTAATACGTCTGGTGTTCCATTAAACCCGTTTTTCTTATAAACTCTACCCGATTGGGTTAAAAAAGCTGCATCTTGTTCAGTTACTCCTGGTTTTGCTAACTCTCTTTTAAAAGTAGTTAAAGTAGCTGGCTCTCCTCCATCATAACGAGATGATGCTATGTATTCATCTTTTATAACTGTAGCATTAGGATATGTAGTAATGCTTTCTTTAATAAAAGCGGATGTAACACTCTGACTTTGTATATATTCTGGAACCGAAACATCAAATTCCAACATTTTTTCAGCTCCCGAATATTCAACTCTAGCAACTCCGATTTCTTCTCCTCCAAAAAGTTTAATCATGCAATTTCTTGCCTTATTTTTCTGAAAATTAAACTCTGCTGATAGCTTTACCTCTGTCCATAATCGTTTGTTTTTACCAGCATCACTAGCTATCCATGCTTTATAACCTCCTCCAGCACTAACATGTTCTTCAACTTCTTCTAATACTGATATATTTTTTCTTATAGCTTTCTTTTCTGGATTAACTAAATAAATATCATCAAGTACTGCCCATGCGTCTATTAATTCTGGCTTTTTTCCTATAGCTTTTACTGAATTTTTGTCTAATTCCTTTAAATCTTTTAAAAGTCTATCTAATCTTTTGTTTGTTATTTCTAAATCTTTGATTTTATCAAAAACATTGTTGGATCTATTTCCAAATAATGATTTTAAATCTTCAGATATATCTTCAACTTTTCTTCCTAATTCTAAAGGTTTACCAGTACCAGATTCTAAATTTGGTTTAATAATATCTTCTTCTAAATCACTTCTTGCCCCTCTATGATATTTTTTAAAAGGTGTATCATGAACTACTGTTCCGTCTGGATATAACTTTACAACTCCATCACTAGCATAAAATGGTCTATTAGTAACTTTAGAAAATTCTATTGCAGCCTTATCTGTATTACACGATAAAAGACGTATCTTTTTATCACTAGGTATTTTATCTATAATTTTTGCTAAGTCTTTTGTAGAAACTATTTTCTCTGTTCCTTCTACTCTTATAACAAATTCTCCTTTTGAATTTGAATGAATTACAACATCTATAAATTCATCTCCTGTATTAAAATTATACCCTGTAAAATCTAAATTCTCAGGAAATGCACTTATGTTCTTTTTAAATACATTTTTTTCTATAACCCAAGCATCAATTAAATTTGGTTCTTTTAAGAATTCCTTAAGCTTTGTTAAATTACCTTTGAATTCACTTTCAAAAATTTTCTTCAATTCATTTGTAGGTACTACTTCTTTTAATGAATTTAACAAACCTTCTTCCAAATCCGCTAAATCTGGAAATTCGTTTTTCATAAACTCATTTACCTCATCTAAAATTTCATTTCTTTTCCAGTTCTTCAACCAAGGAATTTCAGGCATCCAGTTTCCTTTATAATACCCTGTTCTTTTTCCTATATGTAAAGCATAGTATACATTTTCTACTAGCTTCTGACTCATTCCACTTTGAACAGCTTTTTCTAATTCTTCATACGTTGTATGTAAAACAGGAATATAAGTTTCTTTTAACCCTGTCTTCATAGCTTCAACCCTATGCATACCGTCCATTACTATTTCTGTACCATCTGGTAATCTAACAACTCTTACCGGATTCGTTACACCACCTGGTTCTACTACTTTAAACCCTGTTTCTCGTATTTCTTTTGTATATTTTTCTACCGCTTTTGGTTGTGATTTTCTTGGTGTTGGATGTATTGTAGTTAACTCAGAAATTTTAATATCTATAAAATCTTCTGGATATGGTTTTCCTTCTGGAACAATACGAACATTTTTATAAAGAGGTTTTTTTCCTCCTAACTGTATAAAATTATCAATACTGCTCGCTTTTGGAGCTTCTGGTGATTTTGTTGCTATAGATTCGTCTAATGAACCGTCTGGTTTTCTTTTAAAATCTTTCCATTGATTTGGTGGATTGTCAACTCCTCTAGGAATAGTAGTAACACCACCATCGGCATGAATACGAACAATATCATCTGTAGCTCTTACAGTATATCCTTCTGGTAATAATCTTGCAAAATCTTTTGCTAAATCTAAGTTCGCACATGTTAATAATCTAAAATTTCTTACTTCAGAGAAAGCAGATTCATTTTTAAGATAATTAACAAGGTTTGTATTTTCTAATTCTTGTACTCCATTCGGTAAATCTAAAACAAACTTATTTTCATCTCCATGAATTACAATATCAATAAAGTCATCTTTATTTTGCTTGTTAAATTCACTTAAAGCTTTTTTAACTTGCGGTTTACTAACAATACTAGCGTCTACTACTGATACTGAAGTTATATTTAATTTTTCTAAACCAAATTCATCTACTTTCTTAATTGCTTCTTTTACTCTTGCTAATTTAAAATCAGGAAAATCTTTTAAATACTTAATTTCATTTTCAAGTATTTCTTTGGTTGCATCTATTTGCTCTTTTGTTAATTTAACAACATCAAACTCTTGTTTTATAATTTTTTCAGCAAACTTATTTACATTCTCTACTTGATTGTTCGTTGGTTTTAATACATCGGAATGCATTAACTTACTAAGTTTAGTATCTGGTTCCGTTATATCTACCAATTTCTTGTTTTTAGTAAAGTCTTTTTTAAATACATCTGTTAAACTTCCTAAACTAGCAACCCCTGCTACTAAACTAAGCTGATTCATATAATTAGATAAAGAAGGATCTGCATCTCTAAAAGCTGTACCTGCAATACTAGATATTGAACTTATTTTATCTGCGTAATAAACAAACTTTCCAAATGTATTTAATGAAGCAGTACCCCCACTTGGTAAAAACGCTAATAAATCTAATGCCGTTTGTATAATATCAGACTTCGTCTGTAAAGCATCTGTTTTACTGGCATAATGTAATGTAAAAGCAGGTATAAAAATTGCTTGTGGATTTCCTTTTTCGTCTTTTGCTGTAAACGATTTTAAAAGATTGTTTTTAGAAATATTTATAAATGATACTAATTCAAATGGTTTTAGATTTTCTTCTTTTTTTGTTTCACTATTAAATAATCCCCATTTAATTTTTTGCTTTGCATTTATTAAATTATCATCAGTAATTTTAGTATCTACACTCTTATAAAAATCTTCTGCATCATATAAAGAAATTCCAGGAACACTTGAATTACTAGCTGCTATATCACTCCATCCTCTTCTAAAAATATTCTGATAATCATTTTCATACGTAAATAAATTATCATGAATTGATTTTAAATCAGTAAAAGTCATTGACTTTAAAACTTCAGGATCTAAACTATTTTTTAATTGTTTTTCGAATTTTTTTGAACCAATAAAAATTTTCCAAATAGACTTCACTATATTTTGTCTATTATCTTCTCCAAACATCAAAATCTGATCTTCTACATTGTTAAATAATGCATGCCAAAGTGGAAGTGTATCTTCCATTTCGTGAGACATATTGTTTGTGTAAACTGTCCATTTATATTTTATTTTCTTTGTTTCTAATGAATCAAGTGCTATATCATATGATGATTTCTTTTTAGAAATAGCTTCTAAAATTCTAGCTACTTCTATTTCTTTATCATCAGAGATTCCTCCTCCACTTTTAGATGTTAATAAAATTTTTCTTATTGCTGTTATTTGTTTGGCTACTGGTAAACCCTTTAATTCATATTCACTAGCCCTAGAAATACATTCATATAACTCTTCATTTGTTTTTGATTCAAAATCAGCACTTAAACATGCTATATTTTCTGCGGCTCCTTTGTTTACAAATTCCAATAATTCAATTAAAAACTGCTGATAGAAATCATACAATTCATTATTTGATTCTTTTACTTTCAAGTTTTTCTCCCAAGTAGTATATTTTTCAGTAGAATAACCTATTAATGGAGTATTCACTTTATCCCACTCTCCAAAATCGAATGTAATATCTTGAATTCCGCATAAATCCCAATTATTAAAAAACTTCGTAAACTCTCTAAATATTTTGGGATATCTATTATAAATTTCAGCAATTTTAATAATTAAAAAAACTTCTCTTCTTTCATTGTGACTGATCGTATAGCTACTTCTACCTGAGTTCGCTAATAAATCTTTAAACCATTGCCCCCCATCACTATTGTAGTATCCGCTTAATAATTTAATTTCTCGTTCTGTAACCTGTATTTGACCATCTCCTAAAATCTTCTTAGGATTTAAATACTTTATTGCTTCTAAAGATTCAAGATTATTAAATAATCCTATATTTTGAAGCTCATCAGATGTTATATCTAAAATTTTCTTATCCTGTCCTTTATATTCTGAAACATTTTTGCCTCTAAACTTATAGTTTTTCCAATGACCATTATCTACATCTGGTTCACCATAAGGTAACCCAATTACAAAAGATTTCTCTTTATCGTCCTTTATTTCTGGTTTTTGATATGTAAAGTCATTGTATCCTAAAAATTCATTATTTACAATGGTAGCTCTATATTTAATCTCTTCTATTTTCCCATCAAAATTTTTAAACTTTTTCTTGAATCCAATAAGTGTTCCTGGTACTACTTTAGTATAAGTATCACTCGCTATTCCATGAAAGAAAATAGGCCTATAATCTTGAGATAAAATAATTCTTTCTCCAGATGGAGTTAAATAACCATAATAGTATTTACCATTATATTTCTTTTGGTTTATTGATAAAGCAATTGGCATTGAAGTAGTCACACTTTGTGCATCACCATCTCCATCAAAAAGACCAATACGCAATTTAGGGTTGTGAATTTCTTTCCAATGCACATATGGTATTTTATCTCCTC